>JAGFXN010000241.1 GCA_017861215.1 Deltaproteobacteria bacterium
GAATCAGCCAGAGAAACCAGCACCAGCATGTCGGAAATGTTCTGGAAGTGCGTGAACAGCAGCAGCCGCAGCGGCGGAGTCTGAATAAGATTCAAACGATTCAGAAGGGTACAGAAGCAAGGGAGCAAATAACTCCATCAAAATTACCTAAGGAGGGCACCATGAAGAAATCTATTAGGGCACTATCTCTGAGTTTCCTTATTATCATCGGAATGGGACTGGGGACGTATTCGCGTGCGCAGGATGTGCCGGCAGAGGCAATGAAATCTTGCGGGGGCGGGAAGTGTATATCTGAGGACCTGACCGCCGACCTCAACGTGTCACTCTATTCCCAATACATCTGGCGTGGCCTGGAGCTCAGCAGGGACAGCTTCGTCATCTTCCCCACGATGACCATCGCTTACAAGGGATTTGCGGTGAATCTGTGGGCCGATCTGGACACCCGCTTTGCCGGTACCGCGAACAAGGAGTTCAAGCTGCAGGAAACGGACGTGACGGTTTCGTACAGCAACTCGTATGAGCCGTGGAAACTGAATTATACCCTGGGATGGATCCTCTACGACTACCAGCCAGTGAGTGGCAATGCAGACGGAACAATAACCGATACCAAAAACCAGGAAGTCTTTCTGACCCTCGGGTTGAACACCCTGCTGAAGCCCACGTTCTCCGTCTACAATGAAATCGAGGTTGGACAGGCGTGGTACTTCAATCTTGCATTATCCCACAGCTTCGCCGTCTACAAGGACTGGTCCCTGGATGTGGGAGGATGGGTAAGTTATTTATACGACCATTCGGGCGCCGATTTCGACAATTTTCATGACGGCAACATCTCTGCCGGTCTGAAGATCCCCATTAACAGCTACCTCTCCATCAAGCCGAATATCCAGTACTCGTTCGCGCTCAGTAGTGACGCGGCACAGCGCATCAGGGACAACAGCGAAGCCCTCTTCCATCATCGCCAGGACAACTTCGTCTATGGAGGCATCATTATCGACCTGGCAATATAGCTGATGGTGACCTACAGCACATAACCACGGAATAAAGGAGGACCCAGAGCATGAAACGGTTTCTATTGATTGCAGCGTTGCTTTGTTTCGGGCTTTTCGGTTTCAGCACGTACAGCGGTGCCGTTACCATCAAGGACGTCAAACCCGGGGAGGATGTTTTCAGCTACATACAACGGGTTAAAGGCTCTTTTGACCAGAAACTGTATCAGCAGGTAATAGGCGCGGCAAATCCCTTCAAGGAGGGTGACCAGACTATCGGTGTTGGTGCCGATAATAATACCAGCAGGGAAAATGCCCGGAAGCTTCTGGCCAACACCAAGATAAAGGATCTCACCAATCACCCCCTGCTCAATGACGATCTTTACAAATTTATAGCCAAGTCAATCGACTCCGCCCAGTACAATAAAATTAAAGACTGGACCATGGGGAAGATGAAAACCTTTCTGCTGACCAAAACGGAATCAGAAATCAAGGCGGTCATGTTCGGCATGAACAGCGAGGTGGTCGGCTGTATCCCCAAGCTCATGAGCAATCAGGAACTGATTACGGTCAACAAGAAAATCTTCAATCCGCTGCCCGGCACCAAGATCGGCGCCAAAGGCTACCTGAGCGCACGCATTCAACCGAACTCCCCCACCGATGATCCTGAAGAAATTCAATGGCAGGTATTCAGCGCATTCTCATACGCTGTCGGCGATTTGGTACTTGGGACAAACCCGGTGGACGGGACAAAAGAACAAACTGCAAGAGTAGAGGGAGCGCTTAAGAGTGTTGTCGATGCGTTCAAATTAAAGGGGACTATTCCCTGGTGCGTGTTAGCCCATGTTGACGTTCAGCGAGAAATTTTTAAAGAAAAGCCGGAACTGGTTGATATGATGTTCCAGAGCCTTGCAGGAACTGATGTGGCAAATAAAACCTTTGATGTGACCGTCGAGAAGATGGTCGACCATGCAAAATCCCGCGCGGGGCAACAATACGGGCTGTATTACGAGACCGGCCAGGGCTCCGATTTCACCAACGGCGGTGCTGAAGGCGTTGACATGGTGGTGCTTGAATCCCGCAAGTACGGGTTTGCCCGCGGGTTGGAAGAGGTACTTGCCGAAGTCCAGCCAAAGGGCGCATATACCCATTTAAATGATGTTGCCGGTTTCATCGGACCGGAAGTATTCAGGACCAGGGAGCAGCTGGTCCGCTGCACCCTTGAAGATATCTTGATGGGCAAACTGCAGGGGCTCACTATCGGTCTCGATATCTGCTCCACCTTGCACATGTCGGTAAGCCTCGATGATCTCACGTGGTGCCAGGATCAGATCATGCCGGCAAATCCCGCCTATCTCATGGCCCTTCCCACAAGGAATGACCCGATGCTGAGCTACCTGACAACCAGTTACCAGGACCATGTGCGCCTCCGTGAAAAATTCGGCTACAAGGTTAACGATGCCATGTGGACATTCTTCAAGCGCATCGAGGTAATTGACAAGAACGGCAAACCGACAAAACATTTCGGCGACCCCGTCTGGGTATATTACCAGTACAGCGTAGCCAAGGGCGATAATCGCTCTCAGCAGGTCATAATGGCTGAAGGCAAAAAGAAGTTCGATGAGATTTACAATACCTGGCTCAAGACCGGAAATAGGGTACCTCTGGCCGCCGGGTATGGCAAAAATACCTGGGATCTGAATCCGGGACTTGACAAGAAGATACGGGAACTCTACGCGGACGCAAAAAAAGCTATCTGGGCGGAGTTTACTCCGGAGTTTATCAAGAGCATCCCCGATTCAGTTCAGCTTGCCACCCTGTCCAAGGATCGTGAAAACTACATCGTGCATCCTGATACCGGTGAAAAGCTGGATAAGCAGTCGGTGGCAACCCTGCAAAAGCTGCGCGATTCGTGGCAGGGCAAAACCCCGGATGTGCCGATTGTCATTTCCGATGGTCTGAACGCCAACTCAATCATGGATCCTGCGCATACACTGCCGTATATCACTGAGTTGAGAAAAGAACTTCAGGCTTCCGGCATGACCGTTGACAAGAAGAACATCATTATCACCAGCGGACGCGTGCGAGCAGGTTATATGGTCGGCGACATTCTGTTCGACAAAGCAGACCCCAACAAGCCATGTGCCGTAGTCCACATCATCGGCGAGCGCCCGGGCACCGGCCAGAACGCCTTCTCGGTGTATATCGCTGCGC
>JAGFXN010000046.1 GCA_017861215.1 Deltaproteobacteria bacterium
TGCCGCGGTATGCCAACATCTTCAATACCGCCACGTTCCTGAACAAGGAGGGGAAGAGACTTTTTGCGGTGCTCAAGCAGGACGGCTATCTGCTCGTTTTTGATGAAACCGGCAGGAACCTCTGGGAAAGCAGTGACAAGTATGGCGGCTCGGAAAGCTTCTTTACCCGGGACGATTTGGCAAACATGAATGTTACCGGCGCTGCGCGGCGGAAGATCTTCCTTGAGCAGCGGATTACGGTTACCAGTGCCGGTGAAATCATTGTTCCCAAAAATGACGGTTTCCTGGTCATCGGCAATAACCGGTCCTACTCCAAAAACTCGGTTTTCGCCTTTGCCTGGAACGGCGTGGCGCTTGATGAACTCTGGCACACAAAACAGAGTCAGAATTACCTTGCCGATTATCGCTACGACGAAGGGAGTAAAGAGCTGCTCCTGCTGGAAGTTGTCAAAAAAGCGGGTATAATCGAAAAAGGTGCCAGTGCCCTGTTTATCAAAAAGGTTGAATAGGCTTCTTCTTGCAGATAACGAATGGCTCTCAGGTCTCTTCTCATGATGTACATGAGCCGGTAACACTGATGCTGGTCGGCGGGGGAATCCGCTTCCCGGCTTATATCGGTGCCCTGCAGGCAATTGAAGAGAGCGGCTTGAACGTTTCCAGGATCATCGCCTCCTCGACAGCCGCGATCGTAGCCGCAATGTATGTCTGCGGCCACTCGCCGGCAGCTTTGCAGGAGGAGGCGCTTGCTCTCGACACCGCACAGTTTCGGGATATCAGCATCAGGTCGATGCTTGGCGGCTATGGTCTCTGCTCCGGCCAGCGCCTGGAAGAGTGGGTTGACGGCAAGCTCGGGGCACGCTGCTTTTCGGGCAAGCTGACAGTACCGCTGGAGATCGTCGCCACCGATATGCTGCGCTACCGTCCGGTGAGCTTCACTGCCGAACGTTTCCCGGACCTGAAGATCTCGACCGCCGCCGCCGCATCATCTTTGGTGCCCGGCGTGTTTGCCTACAAAAAACTTACCTATGCCGAAAAGAAATATGCTCTCATCGACGGCGCCCTGATGACAGGGGTTGTTGAAGGGCGACTGGACCGCAGCCAGAAAGTGCTCATTATCAAGATGATGTCCAAACGGACACTGAAGAGACCGGAACACGGCAAGCTGTCGCTGAAGAGTTATTTTCATGAAATGCTGACCTTTGCCATGCATGCCCAGGAGAAAGAGTTTGTCAAGGGCGGTTCGTGGAAAGATACCATCATCATCTACTGTGGCGACATATCACCGTCAGCCTTCTCGCTAGCGACCCATGACCGGAAGTTCCTGTTTGCGCAGGGTTATGAGCAAACGAAAAAATATCTGCATTATAAATGGGGGGTTGGAAAACCATGAAGATCTTGACGCTCATTCTGTTTGGCGCCCTCTTTCTGCTCTCCTCCTGCAGGATGTTCACGGCATGGCGCTCCATACCCGCTCCCGGGGGGTGTGAAGAGTGCCACCAGGTGCCGATATCCGCAAACTGGCAGGTGTCCTACCGGCCTGCAGCCCTGACGGACGAGAGAGGCGGAGCGTCTTTCCAGTCACCGGAGAGCCTCATGCCCAGAATCGACAAGCCGTCAACGACGCTGGAACAGCAGAAGGTGGAAGGGCTCGCCTGCTTTGAGTGCCATAATGCGCCGGACTCCAGCCACAAAACCAGGAAGGGAAAGTTTCACCATTAGCAAGCTGGAAGGTATTTTCTGCGTTTCTTGGCAGAAATACCTTCGTTACCGCACGTATCCCAAGTATCAGGGTTAGGAGCAATAAATAGATGACATGATCAAAATTGCGCTCAGATTTAGGTCATATTTGCCTGAACTGATTGAGACAATCCGCAGACGTAGCAGGGCTACGTAGAGGATTTGTCGATTGAAGTTCGGCTAAAGACGGCCTGAAGATGAGATGCAAGGTGCCCATGTTATTTGTTTACAGTTCCTTAGAGGACACATGGAAAAACAGCCAAGAAAGACAAAAATTGTTGCCACTCTCGGTCCTTCAAGTTCTACGGTCGAGCAAATCGGCAGGCTCGCTGACGCCGGCGTGGATCTCTTCCGGCTTAACTTTTCCCACGGCGCCAATGAAGATAAGGCAAGAGTCATCGACATCATCAGGAGCATTGCCGAGCGGAAGAAAAAGGCTATCGGCATCCTGGCCGATCTGCAGGGGCCGAAGATCAGGACCGGGCGGATGGAAAACGGAGCGCTGCCGCTGCGCAAGGGCGACAGCATCGCCATCACCACAGACGAAGTCAAAGGTCGCCCCGGCCTGATCTCCACCATCTACAAGTCACTCCCCACGGACGTGAAGCCGGGCTCCCGTATCCTGCTGGACGATGGCCTTATCGAGTTCAAGGTACAGTCGATCAGCGGCAACACGGTCCACTGTACGGTGGTCGAGGGGGGGGTTCTCAAGGACCTCAAGGGAATCAATCTCCCCGGAGTCAACGTCTCCAGCCCGTCGCTTACGGAGAAGGATCGCAAAGATCTTGCCTTCTGCCTCGAAAAACGGGTCGATTACCTCGCCCTTTCCTTCGTACGCAAGGCCGAGGACGTGGAAGAGCTGAAGATGATCATCCGCCAGCATGGCCTGTCGATCCCGGTGATCGCCAAGATCGAGAAGCCAGAAGCGATCCGGAACTTTGCCGCCATTCTCGCGGCAACTGACGCTGTCATGGTTGCCAGGGGTGATCTCGGTGTCGAGATCAATGCCGAAAAAGTCCCCCTGATTCAGAAAAAGATCATCAGGGCCTGTAATGAAGCCGGCAAACCGGTGATAACGGCAACGCAGATGCTGGAATCGATGATCCTGCATCCGCGGCCGACACGGGCCGAAACCTCCGACGTCGCCAATGCGATCATGGATGGCACCGATGCGGTCATGCTCTCCGGGGAAACCGCTTCCGGCGGCTATCCGGTGGAAGCGGTCAGGACCATGGTCAAAATTGCTTCCGATGTGGAGAAAAGCGGCCTGTGGCAGATTCCTTCCCGTGAGCTGCGGCTTCAGAAAAAGGGCACCATTGCCGGCGCTGTCGCCGAGGCGGCGTGTCATGCTGCCGCTGCCGTCAATGCCAGGGCGATCGTTGTCTTTACCCAGTCAGGCGGGACAGCAGCGCTGATTGCCAAAAACCGGCCGCAGCTGCCGATAATCGCCTTTGCCTCTTCGGAGGAGATCCGCCGCCGTCTGGCGCTGTACTGGGGGGTGAGGGCTCTCCCGGTGGGGGCCATGAGCAATTCGGACCAGCAGATTGCCCAGGTTGAAGAGACCCTGCTCAAGACCGGCTTCGGCAAAAAAGGGGATATCGTCGTCATCACCATGGGAGTACCGCTGGAAAGCCGCGGTTCCACCAATCTCCTGAAAGTGCATAAGCTGGGATCGCATGCGGCGTAGACAAGCCTGACAGAAGTATCTTTTCAAAAAAGCCCTCACCACAGAGGGCTTTTTTTGTCTTTAAGGGCCTTGGAAATATTTGATTTACCAGTTTTACGCTCAGATTTAGGTCAGATTTGTCGCTTCTGATTGAGCAAATCCGGAAGCGTAGCCAAGGCTACGCTGAGGATTTTGTGATTGAAGGAGTGGCAAAGGTGGCCTGAAGATGAGATGTAAAACGGTATATTTGCTATTTCCAAGTCCCTAAGGTGATGAGCTATCAAACGCAACCGGATAAAAATTCAGGGGATTGTGCAGGGGGTCGGGTTCCGCCCCTTTGTCTACCGGCTTGCCGTTCGGCTCGGGCTCGACGGCTGGGTCTGCAACGGCCCTGGCGGAGTGCTGATTGAGGCCCAGGGAGAGACACCGGCTCTGACTGCATTTGTACAGGCGCTTGAGTTGGAAGCCCCGCCACTGGCGCTGATCACTGCACTGGAAAGTGTCGAAATCCCGGCGGCAGCCGGCAGCGGCTTCAGCATACGGACGAGCGACAGCGGCGCGGGACATACGCCGGTTTCTCCCGACTGCGATGTCTGCCCCGACTGCCTGCGGGAACTGTTTACGCCGGGAGACCGGCGCTACCGGTATCCCTTCATCAACTGCACCAACTGCGGGCCCCGCTACTCGATTATCACCGCGACCCCCTACGATCGCCCCTGGACGACGATGGCGGCCTTCCCGATGTGCCGAGAGTGCGCCACCGAATATCACGATCCGGCCGACCGCCGTTTCCATGCCCAGCCGATCGCCTGTGCCGTCTGCGGTCCGCAGCTGCGGCTTGTTGCCGCCGACGGCAGCTACCTGCCGACTGACCCTCTGCAGGGCGCCATAGAGGCGCTGCGCGCCGGCATGATCGTTGCCGTCAAAGGGATCGGCGGCTACCATCTGGCAGTCGATCCGTTCAACAGCAAAGCTGTCGGCAAACTGCGCCGCCGGAAAAGACGCGACGAAAAGCCGTTTGCGCTGCTGACCGAATCGCTGCAGAGCGCCGCTGCTCTGGCGCAGATCAGCGCCGTCGAAGAACGCTTCCTGACCGGTGTCGAACGGCCGATACTGCTGCTGCGCAAAAGAGAAGGCACCATGATCGCGCCGGAAGTTGCCCCGGCCAATGACTACTTCGGGCTGATGCTCCCGTCAGCGCCGCTGCACTATCTGCTGCTGCGGGGGAATTTCCCGGCACTGGTCATGACCAGCGCCAATATCTCCGATGAACCCCTCGTCTATCGCGATGACGAGGCGCTGCAGCGGCTTTCGGACATTGCCGACCTGTTTCTCGGCCATAACCGCCCCATCCATGCGCCCTGCGACGACTCGGTCATCAGGGTCTTCCGGACGCACCCCCTGCTGCTGCGCCGTTCACGCGGCTACGTGCCCCGCGCCATCCGGATCCCCGAGATCGGCAGAGCGGCGCTTGGCGCCGGCGGTGAGCTGAAAGCCGCCATCTGCCTCGCCCAAGGCGGGCAGGCTGTCCTGAGCCGCCATCTTGGCGATCTGAAAAATCCCGCCACGCTGGCCGCGTACAGCGACAGCATCACCTCCCTGCAGACAATCAGCGGCATTACTCCGGCTGTGTTTGCTCACGATCTTCATCCCGACTACCATTCAACCGCCATTGCCGCCGCTAACCAGGAACTCCCGCAGGTCGCGGTGCAGCATCATCACGCCCACCTGGCGGCATGCATGGCGGAGAACCGCCTGGAGGGGGAAGTCATCGGCATCATCTTTGACGGCGCCGGCTATGGCGCTGACGGCACCATCTGGGGCGGCGAATTCCTGGTCGGCGGCTACAGCGGGTATCGCCGCGCCGCCCACCTGCGGCAGATGCTGCTCCCCGGTGGCGATGCCGCCGCCGGGGAGCCGTACCGGATGGCGGTCTCTGTCCTCCATCAGCTGCAGGGCGACAAGCTGTTTGCCACGCCGCTGAGCTGCCTGCGGGATGTTACGCCGCAGCAGCAGCGGATTTTTCTGCAGATGCTGGCAAAGAGGATCAATTCACCGCTCACCTCAAGCTGCGGGCGGCTCTTCGATGCGGTAGCCGCCCTGCTCGGCGTACGGAACCGGATGAACTATGAAGGGCAGGCGGCCATAGAACTGGAAGGACTGGCAGAACGCGGCACGTTCGGCCGGCTCTACCCCTTCGGCGTCAGCAGGGAGCCGGAAGCGCTGCTGCTTGACTGGCTGCCGCTGATCAGTGCACTATTGGACGATGTTCTTGCCGGCCTGCCGGCGGCGGATAGTGCCGCAGCATTTCACCACTCCCTGGCAGCGGCAGCGGCAGCTGTCTGCCGCGAAATCAGCCGGGAGAGCGGCATACGGCGCGTCGTCCTTTCCGGCGGGGTCTTCCAGAACCGGCTGCTGAGCGAAGCGCTGGTCAGTCTGCTGGAGAATGACGGTTTCATGGTTTTTACCCACCGGCTGGTACCGCCGAATGACGGCGGGCTGGCACTCGGACAGGCGATGATCGCCGGAAGGAGCTAGTGCATGTGTGTTGGGGTACCGATGCAGGTGGTCAGCATTGACGGCGATAATATCGTTGCCGAAACGGACGGGGTCCGGCGGAGCGCCAGCCTGATGATGCTGGACGACGACGTCAGGATCGGCGATTTCCTCATCATTCATGCCGGCTTTGCCATCTCGAAGCTGGATGAAGAGGAGGCGCAGGAGACGTTGCGGATGATGCGGGAATTCTTTTCGGAAGAGGATCTGCAATGAACTACCAGGATGAATTCCGGCAGCGCGGACTGGTGCAGGGGCTTGCCGGCCGGCTGCGCCGGCTTGTTGCCGCCTATGACGGCACCATGACCTTTATGGAGGTATGCGGCACGCATACCATGGCGATTTACCGCTACGGCCTGCGCAGCCTCCTGCCACCGCAGATCCGGCTGATCTCCGGTCCGGGCTGTCCGGTCTGTGTCACGCCGAACAGCTATCTCGACCGGGCGGTGGCGCTCAGCCGTCTGCCGCAGGTCATTATCACCACTTTCGGCGATATGATGCGCGTGCCCGGCTCCAGCTCCTCGCTGCTGGAGGAGAGAGCCAAGGGGGCGGACATCCGTATCGTCTACTCGCCGCTGGACGCCGTAGCCGTGGCCGCCAGAAACCCGGAGAAACAGGTGGTCTTCCTCGGCGTCGGCTTCGAGACGACCGCCCCGGCAGTAGCCGGCAGCATCCTTGCCGCTGAAGCTGACGGCATTGCCAACTATTTCGTGCTGGCGGCGCACAAGACCATCCCGGTGCCGATGCAGGTGCTGACTGCGGATCCCGACCTGGCGCTGGACGGCTATATCTGTCCGGCCCATGTCAGCGCCATCATCGGTGCTGCCGCCTACCGGCCGCTGGCGGAGGAGCTTCATACCCCCTGCGTCATTACCGGCTTCGAACCGGCGGATGTGCTCCAGGGGGTGCTGATGCTCGCAGAGCAGGTCATTTCCGGTCAGAGCAGGGTAGAGATCCAGTACAGCCGGGTCGTGCGACCTGAGGGCAATCTGAAGGCGCAGGCGATCCTCCGGCAGCTCTTCACCCCGTGCGATGTCGTCTGGCGCGGCATCGGCCTGATCCCCGGCAGCGGTCTGGCAATCAGTGACCGCTACGCTGCCTTTGATGCGGAGAAGATGCTGCCGGTTGAGGTGGAGCCGCTCCGGGAAGAACCCGGCTGCGCCTGCGGCGAAATCCTCAAGGGGAAGCTCGACCCGGAAGAATGTCCCCTGTTCGGCACGGTCTGTACCCCGGAGAGCCCGGTCGGCGCCTGCATGGTGTCGAGTGAGGGGAGTTGTTCGGCGGCGTATAGTTACCGGCAGTAGTCAGGGGTCAGTAGTCAGCTCAGGGTCTTTTGTACTGACTCCTGACTACTGGATTACTGACAATTGCCTTTCAAGGAGTCAGCATGAAACGGGTAGTGATTGTCGGCATGGGGTTTGGCGGGGTGCGGGCGGCACGGGAGCTTGCCGGCCAGGGGCTGGAAATCGTGCTGGTTGACCGCAACAACTACCACCTGTTCCAGCCGCTCCTCTATCAGGTGGCGACTGCAGGCCTTGAGCAGGAGTCGATCGCCTACCCGGTCCGGGCCATGGCCAGAAGCTGGCCCGGCAGCAGATTCATCCTTGCCGAGGTGAGCGGCGCTGATCTCGATGCCCGGCAACTGCAGACTTCCGCAGGGGACATCCCGTACGACTACCTGATCGTCGGCGGCGGCAGCGTCACCAATTACTTCGGCAACGAAGCGGTGGCGCGCCATGCCTTTGACCTGAAGAAGCTGGCCGATGCCGAACAGCTGCGCAACCATATCCTCTGGTCGTGTGAAAAGGCTGTTGCCGAGAGCAACCCCGAGCGGCGGCGAGCCCTGATGACCTTTGTCATCGTCGGCGGCGGGCCGACCGGGGTCGAATTTGCCGGCGCGCTGATCGAGCTGGTGCACTACGTGCTTTCCAAGGACTACCCGGAACTGCCCGCACGGGAAGCGCGCATCATGCTGATAGAAGCCGCCGACCGGCTGCTGCTCGCCATGCCGGAAAAACTGTCGGCATACTCGGCGCGCAAGCTCCGGGAAATGGGGGTGGAACTGCTGTTCGGCAGAAAAGTTACCGGCGCTACGGCCGAAACTGTCGAACTTGACGGCAGCGACACCATCGCCGCCCATACCCTCTTCTGGTCGGCCGGCGTTTGCGCCGCGCCGCTGGCGGCCAAACTCGGGCTGCCGCAGGCGGGTGGCGGGCGGGTGCCGGTCACTGGGCAGCTCTCTGTGGCCGGGCGGCCGGAGGTTTTTGTCGTCGGCGATATGGCGCTGCTGCAGCAGGACGGCAGCCCGCTGCCGATGGTGGCGCCGGTGGCGATGCAGATGGGGGTTCATGCCGCCAAAACCATCCTTGCCCGGGAGTGGCAGCGGCCAATCACCCCGTTCCGCTACCGCGACAAAGGGAGCATGGCGACCATCGGCAGAAGCGCCGCCGTGGCGACCACCCACGGGCTCAGCCTCACCGGCTATCCCGCCTGGCTGGCCTGGCTGCTGCTGCACCTCTACTATCTCATCGGTTTCCGCAACAGGACCGTGGTGATGCTCAACTGGGCGTACTACTACTGGTTTCACGAGCGGCAGGTTCGGCTGATCACGGATAATGAGCGGAACCGCTGACCCGCAACTCATTACCGCAAAAAGCCTGAACCGCAAAGCACGCAAAGTTAGGCAAAGTTACGCAAAGAAATCAGCTGCCTGATCGTTTTAAAATTGATTGCGACGGCAATACTGTCATGCCGGCAGGTTAAAGGAAACCACCATCTTCTTCCAGTTGTTAACCTTTAGTATTTTGGTTATCTTTGCGTAACCTTTGCGTTCTTCGCGTTCTTTGCGGTTCAAGATAT
>JAGFXN010000047.1 GCA_017861215.1 Deltaproteobacteria bacterium
CAGGAACTCTGCTTCGTCATCGGCGGCGCCTACGGTTTCTCGACGGAGCTGCGCCGCCTCGCCGAAACCAGCATCGCCCTCTCAAGGATGACCTTCACCCACCAGATGATCCGCCCCTTTTTCCTCGAACAGCTTTACCGGGCTTTCACGATACTGCATGGGGAAGGGTATCATCACTAAAAGATGGGCTCAAGGCTAAGGGCCAAAGGTTCAGTTACGTATTCCCCTGCGCCCTGAGCCCCCAGCCCTTAGCCTGTTTTCATCTCAATAAATTACGTAGTTGTCCGCAGAAGAAAAGATTTCGCGCAGCAGGAGATTATTGAGGTAGTGGCCGGTCTTGTTCGCCTCGACCTTGCCGAGCATCCGGTAACCGGCCGTGTAGAGATCGCCGATCAGGTCGAGTATCTTGTGGTTTACCAGTTCCTTGCCGTAGCGCAGGCCGTGCGGATTGACGATATCGTCATCACCGATGACGACGGCGTTATCCAAAGACCCCCCCTTGGCCAGGCCCGCCTTCTGGATCGCCTCAATCTCTTCCTTCAGGACGAAGGTGCGCGAGTTGATGATCGAGAAGGCATTTTCTACGTCCATGACCCGTTTTTTCTGCTTGCCCACCGGCGGACGAAAGTCTATGGACATCGTGATATCAAGGGTATTGAGCGGCTTGACCTTGATCCAGGCATCGTTATGCCTGGCTTCAACCGCTTTCACCACTTTCAGGTATACCCCCGCCTCCGGAAATTCATAGACCCCGGCGCGCCACATTTCATGGTAGAACTCCCACGCCGAACCGTCCATGATCGGCACTTCCGGTCCATCGATATAGACCAGCAGGTTGGTAATCCCGGCAAAGTAGCAGGCGGCCATCAGATGCTCGATGGTGGAAACGGCGTTGCTATCCGCAGCGATCTGCGTGGAGAGACGGGTATCGGCGACCATGTCATAGCGGGCGGGGATGAGGGTGCCGCCAATGCTGAAGGCGATGCCGAACTCGCGGCGGGGGAGGAACTCCATGGTTACCTGCCGGCCGGTATGCAGGCCGATGCCGCTCAGCTTGAAAATCCTGTTGATGGTTGTCTGTCGTTTGATCATAGTGATGGTTATCCCATGGAATTGAAATTTTACAAAGAAAGTTGTCGGCAGCCACTGTTCCGGGGCCGGAAGAGAAGCATTCCCACTGACTGCTGACACCTCATTTTACGGCCCGCCCGGCGTCACCCTCTCCAGAAACGCCTTCACCTGCGGAGTAAAGGTTTCGTGCTCCAGCAGGAAAGCATCATGCCCGTACGGTGAAGGGATCAGGTGGTAGTCGACATCCTTGCCGATACTCTCCAGCACCTTGACCATCTCCTCGGTGTAGTGCGGCGGGTAGAGCCAGTCTGAACTGAAGGCGAAGAGCTGCAACGGTACGCGGATCTGCTCCAGAGCCTCTTGAAGTGATTCGTAGCCGAGGGCAACATCGTACAGGTCGAGCGCCTTGGCCAGATAGAGAAAGGAGTTGGCATCGAAGCGGTCGACAAAGTTGTAGCCGTTGTAGTTGAGGTAGCGCTCTACTTCAAACTTGCCGAAAAAATCAAACAGGCCGTCTCTGGCCGCATAACGCCGGCCGAATTTCGCCTGCATCGACTCATCGGAAAGAAAGGCGATGTGGCCGATCCCTCTGGCCAGTGCCAGACCGTCTTTCGGGTTCTTGCGGTATTCCCCCTTTTTCCAGTCAGGATCGTTGAAGATCGCCCAGCGGGCAATGGCATTGAGGCTGATCGCCTGCGGCGACGGCGCCGGGGTCGTCGCCAGGGCGATGACGGAGCAGACACGATCGGGGAACTGCGTTGCCCATTCCAGCGCCTGCATCCCCCCCATGCTGCCGCCAAGCACGGTGACGAGTCTGCTGATGCCGAGATGGTCGAGGAGCAGCGCCTGGGCACGCACCATGTCGCGTACCGTGATGACCGGAAAAGTCAGGTTGTAGCGCTTGCCGGTTTTCGGATTGATTGAAGCGGGGCCGGTCGAGCCGTAGCAGGAGCCGATAACATTGGGGCAGATGATAAAGTAGCGGTCGGTGTCAAGCAGTCTGCCGGGACCGACGATCGCATCCCACCAGCCGACCTTGGCATCCTCTGCCGAACTCCTGCCGGCAAGGTGGGCACTGCCGGTCCAGGCGTGCGCTACCAGAATGGCATTGGATGCGGCGGCATTGAGCGTGCCGTAAGTCTCGTATACCTGAGTGATCGGCGCCAGTATCCGGCCGCTCTCCAGGCGAAGACCGGTGTCAATGGTCAGGCTCTGCTCTGTTACCACACCAACCGACATGAAAAAAGCCCCTTTTCATGATGAGAAGGGGCTTAGACTGATTGATAACGGTCATCTGCACCTATCTCATCTTTCCCCTGCGGGTAGGATTTAGCACCTGGCACCCCGTTGCCGGAGTCGGTTGCTGTGGTTTCAACGGGCCTATACCCTCCACCACTCTCGATAAGACGGTTATTCAGTTTTGGCGAAGATAAAGGATTGCCGCACTGATTGTCAATCAGATTCCGGTTTTCTGTTGTGGAGTGCGGCAAGTATATGGTATTTTATATATTCAGCAAAATTACTTTTGGAGGCACGCCATGCAGGAAGGATTTTACATCGAACGGATCGTCAGGATCATTGCCGGGTCTTTCGTACTCGCCTCTCTCCTTCTGGCTCATTTTCATTCGCCAAGCTGGCTCTGGTTTACCGGCTTTGTCGGGCTGAACCTGTTTCAATCGGGATTTACCCAGTTCTGCCCCCTGTTTACCATCCTGGCAAAACTCGGGGTGCCGCGCTTTCCGCAGAGCTGCTGCAATAAATGAGCGTCCGGATCACCATCCTCTGTGACAACAGTGTCGGCCCGCTTGCCGGCACCATCGGCGAGCACGGTTTCGCCGCGCTGATCGAGCCTGATCAGGGGGAGCCTGTTCTTTTCGATACCGGCCAGGGGCTGACACTGCTGCATAATGCCCGGAGAATGGGGCGTGATCTTGCCGCTGTCAACAAGGTGGTCATCTCCCACGGCCATTACGACCACACCGGCGGACTGCTGCCGCTGCTGCAGCAACACGGCGCCAAGGTGATTTATGGCGACGAGAGGATCTTTGCGCCGCGCCACCGGCTAAAGGATAACGGCGAATGCTATCCGATCGGCATGCCGTTCACCCGGGCAGAACTGGAAACCAACGGTGCCACCTTTGAGCTGGCGGCTGATTTTCGCGAGATCGCACCGGGCATGTTCCTGACCGGCTCGGTGCCGCGGCTGACCCCTTTTGAAAAGGGTGATCAGGGGCTTTACTGCGACTGCAGCGGACAGGAGCCGGACCTTACCCCGGACGACCAGTCGCTGCTCCTGGAAACAGGCAAAGGACTGGTCGTGCTGCTCGGCTGCTGTCATGCCGGCCTGGTGAATACGCTGGTGCACATTGCCCGCCTGACCGGCAGGAGAGACTTCTATGCGGTCATCGGCGGCACCCATCTCGGCTTCTGCAGCCAGGAACAGCTTGCCAAGAGCATCGCCGCGGTCAGAAAATACGGCATCAGAAAGCTTGCCGTTTCGCACTGCACCGGTTTTGCCGCATCGGCAAGGCTTGCGCGGGAGCTGCCGCGGGAGTTTCAGCTGGCCATGGTGGGCTACACGCTGGAAATATGAATATGTTGTGAGGTGCAGCTGATGCAACGCGTTGTCGTAGCCTTCATTCTCTGTCTGACAATCCTGCCGCCGCCTCTGGCGCTGGCCGCTGCGGCAAGAGATGTCTCTGCCGCTGAAGCCAAGGCTATCATCGACAAAACGAAGAATAGCTTTATCCTCGACGTCAGAAGTCCGCAGGAACGGAGTCAGGGGTATATACCCGGGTCACAGCTGATCCCGATCGACACCATCCAAAGACGTCTTGCCGAAATACCGAAAAACCGGCCGATAGTCGTCTACTGTGCCGTCGGCTCCCGCTCAAGGGTTGTCGCCCAAGGGCTCTCCCGCCTCGGCTATCCGGAAGTCTACAATATGCGTGACGGCATCATGGGGTGGTACAGAAGCGGCTACCCGGTGCAGAGATAGCCCGAAGGACGGGCGGCATGACTTTTATGCTGTTCTGCGAAGATATAGTGCAGCAGCTTGAGCCGGTCACTGCTCTCAATCATCCGGAACGCCATCGAAGTTGAATAGTACTCGATATGATCCATCTCCGGAAGGAGCTCTTTTGTTCTGATTATCGAACCTACCGCATGAATATGCTCCGCTTCCGCTCCCGGCAGAGCGATATGCAGATGCAGCAGGGTTCCGTAGGAAAGGCAGTCGCGGATTTTGAATCTGAGCCCGCTGCCGCCCAGATTGACACGAATGTCACCACTCTTTATCACTGCCGCCACTTCAGCATTACAATCCCGGCGACAGCCGCGCATGCTATCCCATCTGGCGATGACTTTCCCCATGTCCTGCATGTCAGGAAGATAGTAGTTGACCGGAAGCATCACATCTGCCTTCAGATACTCCCGACGCTCCCTGACGACAACTTTTTCCGGAATGGCTATCCTGACGGTGCCGTTCGACACCGGCGCCTGCAAACGGGAGGTGCAGTGAAAGAGGGTTTTCCCTTCGGCCCTGGTAAGAACAGTCTTTAATCCGCCGGTTATCGGCAGATGCGCGGGGAAGCCGTTGCCGCAGAGTTGCAGGACTATCCCGCCAGAGGCACCGTCGACAACAGTGGCAAAATCTTCGGCAAAAGTCTTCTGCGGAAGGTCTATGCCGACGGTGACGACATCGCCGGGGCGGAGGAAAGCTTCGTATTCTGACGGACTGACGGGCATATGGCTGACCGGGCGAGGAAATGGTGTCTGCAATTGAAGCAGTGACCTGACTGACGCTGATGTTTTTTTAGTATCGATTTCCAACATTATTTATTTAATAATGACTAATCATGCAATTCCGGTTCCACTGCCGGTACAAATAATTGCCGGCCGTTTTTATTTGCCCCATATTTGCAAAAAGAGTGTATTTTGCCCCGATGAAACGACTCTTTACCGAGAACGCCCTGCAACAGCTGCGGAGCGAAATAGCTGCCTGCGGCGGCAACGAAGTTTTTTTTCTGGGGAAGACCGACGCCGCCAGAATTGTCGTTGCGGTTGAGCCGCTGGCAAGAGGGAGCAGGGATACCGTTGCCGCCATCATGATTACGGCATCATTTGGCGACGTAGTCATTCACAACCACCCTTCCGGGAATCTCACCCCCTCAACAGCCGACCTTGAAATCGCCGCCACCATGGGGAATCAGGGTATCGGTTTCTATATCATCGACAACCTGGCAGAACAGGCATATCAGGCGGTCTCCCCCTTTATCCGCAAAAAAATAAACTATATCTCTCTTGCCGAGATCGACGCGTTCTTCCAGCCGGATGGCCTGCTCTCCGCCAACCTCGCCGGCTACGAACACCGCAGCGAACAGACCCGCATGTCCATGGCGGTTGCCGAGGCGTTCAACGGTGACCGGGTAGCGGTCATCGAAGCCGGCACCGGCACGGGGAAATCCCTGGCGTACCTCCTCCCTGCCGCACTCTGGGCGAAAAGCAACCGGGAACGGGTTGTCATCTCAACCAACACGATCAACCTGCAGGAGCAGTTGACCGGCAAGGACATCCCTTTTCTGCAGAAGTACGGCAAGGTGTCATTCCGGGCAGCACTGATCAAAGGCCGCGGCAACTATCTCTGCCTGCGCAAACTGACGGCGCGCCGGGAGGAGCCGGGACTGTTTCATGATGAAAAATCGGAACTGCAGGCCATCGCCGCCTGGAGCGAAACAACCGCCAGCGGCTGCCGGGATGATCTCGGCTTCATCCCCCGGGACGAAGTATGGGAAGAACTCTGTTCCGAAGGAGATCAGTGCGGCCGGACCAAGTGCAAAAGCTACGGCCGCTGCCACTTTTACAGCTCACGGAGAAATGCCGCTGCCGCCGACATCCTGGTCGTCAATCACGCCCTGCTGATGGCGGACCTTTCCCTGCGCGAGCAGGCAGGAGCCACCTCTGCAGCGATCCTCCCCCCGTTCCAGCGGCTGATCATCGATGAAGCGCATCATCTCGAAGATGTCGCGACCGGCAACCTGTCGAGCCAGATCACCCGCAGCGGGCTGCTGAAGCTGCTGGGGAAACTGCAGCATCCGCGCCGGGCGGAACGCGGCCTGCTGCCGAAACTCTCCGGCGCCGTCAATGCCGCCATTCCTGAAGGCTTTGACACGCTGTACCGGCAGATTGCCGCACTGCTTGATGATGAACTGCTTGCCGTTCTGCCGCAACTTGCCGATACGATCGGCAGAGAGATGGACGGCATCGGCTATGCGCTGAGCGGACATCTCCGCCCGGCGGAAGGCCGCCTGGGCGAACAGAAACTGCGGCTCACCCCGGCCGTGTACGGCAGCGATTTCTGGGGAGAGTCGCTGGAGCGAATCAACCGGCTTGCCGGGAAGCTGCTTGAATTCAACAATGCCCTGGGAAGGATTCTCAAGGCGGTTTCCGGTCTGCCGGAGAAGCCGCTGGAGAGTATTGCCGGCGTCATCACCGACATGAAAGGGGTGAAAGGGAGGATTGACGGCGCCCTGCTGGCGCTGCTCCATTTTGTCGGTCACGAAGAGACGGTCTGCCGCTGGTTCGAGATGAAAAAGGGGGGAAAAGGGCTTGTTGTCAGACTCTGCAGCTCACCGCTCGATGTGGCGCCGACCCTGAAGAGGGTCCTGTTCGACCAGCTGCGGACGGTCATCATGACATCGGCAACCCTGGCGGTCGGCGAACGGTTTGACTACCTGGAGCAGAGAACCGGGGTGTCGCTGCTGCCCACCGTCCGCCGCAGCGAACTGCTGCTCGCCTCGCCCTTCGATTACGACCGTCAGGTGTTTGTCGGTGTTCCGGCTGACATGCCGGAACCGACAGACCGGCGATTCGAGGCCGCCGCGGCCGACTTCATCCTGGAGACCCAGAAGATATCGCACGGTCGCGCCTTCGTCCTCTTTACCTCCTATGACCTGCTGAAAAGAGTGCACACCAGGCTGGCGCCGCAGCTGGAAGCGATGGGACTGGTGCCGCTGCGGCAGGGTGAGACCAACCGCCAGCTTCTCCTGGCACGGTTCAAGGCAACTGCCGGCGCCGTACTCTTCGGTACCGACTCTTTCTGGGAAGGGGTCGATGTGCAGGGCGAAGCGCTCGAACTGGTCATCATCACCAGGCTGCCGTTCCGGGTGCCGACAGAACCGATTCTGGAGGCCAGAAGCGAGTATATCAGCGCCAGCGGCGGCGATCCGTTCCGGGAATACACCGTGCCGCAGGCCGTCATCAAGTTCAAGCAGGGATTCGGTCGGCTGATCAGGAGCCGCAACGACCGCGGCGCCGTGCTGATACTCGACAGCCGGGTGCTGAGCAAGAATTACGGCAGGATATTTCTGCAGTCACTGCCGGAGGTCAAGGTCACCGCCACCGGCAGTGAAGAGCTGCTGACTGAACTGCGGCAGTTTTATTAGTAAGTTAGAAGTTATTTGCGGCGTTTTCTGGCTGATAATAACTTCGACAAAGCACTTATCCTGCTTTGCAGGCTAGCAGATTGGAGGTTATGTTCTCTGTTTTCCGGCAGCAAATGATATCGCTGACGCACGTATCCTGGTAATCAGGGCGAGGAGTTTTTTTCTTTCATTATCTTTTTGGCCGCAAAATTGAAACACTGGAAATAACAGAGATAGGTAAGGATGAAGTTGAAGAAGATCATGCTCAGAAAGAACTTGGCGGCAGACACGTTGCTGGAAGGAACTTTCCAGGCAAAAACGACAAAAAAGCAGAACACGGCGCTCTTGACAACATCCCCGACCAGCCTCTTGTTTCGCAAGGACTTGAGCTCGGCAGGGGTCAGCCCGCTCTGCAGCGAATCAACCGCCAATCCTGCCTCTCTTGAGCCAAATTTGTAAATCGGATAGAAAAACGCCAGCTGCATCAGCAGGGTGGCGATGATGCTTTTTGTGAAGAGGAACCCTTTGCCGTCAGCAGTGAGTCCTGCCTGAAAAATCAGCGCGGTATAGATCAGCAGCCCCACCAGCACCACCTGCACCACCCCGTAAATAGTTATCAGCCGGCGTAACTTCTTGAAATCAAAAACAGTGGGCATTATTTTCTCCGTAATTGTAAGCGGTTAATAACTTTAGCAGATTTGTAACGATAACAAATCAAATGCTGTTTTACAAGTAATGTTTTTTGCGGGAGGGTATTTCCTGCTTTTTAGCCGCCCGGAAAAAATTGCTGTCCTGGCTGATCCGGTATCTTTCCGGCAGGGCAGTGAACGGCAGCTACTCGGCCGCCCGGGCAACAGTCAGCACCGCTACCGACGATGCTCCGGCACTCCTGAGCACCCGGCTGCACTCTCGTGCCGTGCTGCCGGTAGTGTAGACGTCATCCACCAGCAGGACCCTTTTAGCGGCTATCCCGGCCGGCGCCGCCAGCGTAAACGCTCCCTTGACATTCTCCGCCCGGGCAGAAGCGGTCAGGTTCACCTGCGGCTCTGTCCAGCGGCTTCTTTGCAGATTATTGCGCTGCAGCGGCACCCCCCACCGTTGTGCAAAGATCTCCCCCAGCAGCACGGCCTGGTTGAAACCGCGCTGCCGCAGCCGCTTCGTATGGAGCGGCACCGGCACGATCAGGTCGGCGCCGAAACCGGCGACAAAACCGTCGAGACAGTCTGCCGTAAGCAGCGCAAGCGGGCGGCGGAGCATGACCTTGCCGCTGTACTTGAGCTGGTGGATCAGTTCGCGGGTCGTCCCGGCAAACAGGGGTAAACGGCGGCGGCTCGGTGCTGCAGCGGCCGCACAGGTGGTCTGCGCCGCTGAAGTCCGGAAACGGCCGGCCGCAGCAGCTGCAAAGAGGGGACTCCAGCGGTGCGGCGGTTGCAAGGCAGCTGTCGCAGATTTTCACTGCCCGGTCGTCCGGAATAAACTCCCGGCAGGCGTGGCAGAGCGGCGGAAAGATGAGCTCAACAAACCGGGACCAGCAAAGGCGAGACAATCTGACTGCGGGATTTGGCCCTCTGGGATCTGAAGGGATCAGGGATCGGTAAAATCTATTGAAATGTCTCTGGTCCATCCTCGCGCCCCGCCGCCCCCCAGTCCCCAGTCCCCAGTCCCCAGTCCCCAGTCCCCAGTCCCCAGTCCCCAGTCCCCAGCCTTAAAACCCCATATCCTCGTTGACAATCAGCACGTGCAGGTCGGCAACGCGCGGCTTCCTGTCCATGACATGAATGATGCGGCAGATTCTGTCAGGCGAGTTGCAGTCGGCGCAGAAGCCGGTCTT
>JAGFXN010000048.1 GCA_017861215.1 Deltaproteobacteria bacterium
GGCTGTATACCGTCAGCAATAGTTTTTTACCTGTCATCGATTCAACCTGCTATCGGGCCGCACAGTTTGTTCTGCAATGATTTCAGAATCATTCCCAGCACCTCTTTCTGCCGCACCTCGAATTTATTGAGAACCGCCAGGCAGCTCCCCATCGGGAAAAACTCGCGGAGGTAGTCGGGTTCACGCGCTGAAAGAATGACAATTCTGTTTTTCTGTACGCCGGATTCAGTTGCATACCTGTAGACCTTCATCCCGTCAAGAGTAGGCATTTCAAGATCAATCAACACCAGACTGTTATCGCCTTGTTTAATCAGCGCCAATGCCGTCAAGGGATTATTGCAGATTTGAACGGTGAGCAGAGGACAGATTTCGTGGATATAGGATTCAAGGAGGCCGGTGAATGAACGGTCGTCATCTATAATCAGAACTTTTCCCATAAAAACCTTACTGCTGGATACCTTTCGTGGTGGTGTAGATGAACCCTTTGACAACAGGATTCTTGCTTGCCTTGAACTCTGCAGGAGTGCCGACCTCTTCGATTGTACCGCCGGAAATCATGGCCATCCTGTCGGAAATGTACAAAGCGAAGTTCAGATCATGAGTGACGATGACAGTAGTATTTTTCGTGTTCTTTTTCAAGTTGAGAATGGTGCTGGCCAGTTCATCGGTATTTATCGGGTCAAGCTCGGCTGTCGGCTCATCGTACAGGATAAGATCCGGATTCATGGCAAGCGAGCGGGCAATCGCCACCCGCTTTTTCATACCGCCGGACAGCTCTGCCGTCTGTAGACGTTCCTGACCTTC
This sequence comes from Deltaproteobacteria bacterium, assembly GCA_017861215.1. Classification (GTDB taxonomy): domain Bacteria; phylum Desulfobacterota; class Desulfuromonadia; order Geobacterales; family DSM-12255; genus VEOV01. The sequence continues at coordinate 805 of JAGFXN010000048.1, forward strand.
CAGGCCGACCAGTGCCAGTTTTTCCTTAATAATCTGCCGGATTACCAGTTCCTTGCAGACCCGCTTCTCCCGCAGCCAAAGACCGACATTCTCGCCGACGGTCAATGAGTTGAAAAGTGCCGAGGACTGAAAAACCATGCTGTACCGGTAGTTTGGCGGTTCCGTTGTAGACGGATTGAAAATGGGATGATCATCGATGTAAATCTCGCCACTGTCCGGCTCTTCAAGCTTGACAATATGCTTCAGTAACACGCTCTTGCCGGTACCGGACGGGCCGATGATGGAGAAGGTTTCACCGGCAAAGATCTCAAGATTGATATCCTTGAGAACATGCTTCTCTCCGAAAAACTTGTTGAGTTTTTCTATTCTGATACTGACGCCCCTGGTATCGTGAAGATTCATCAGGCAGTCAGCTGTTTCGTGGTGAACGAACAAGGGGCGGGTAAGTCCGTGCATCACCTTATCGATGACGCCCCCCTCACCGCCAAGCTTCATGAATTCAGGCAGAAAAGCCATATTGACTCCGGATTAAATCTGTATCTGTGCCGGCAGACGCCCCTGAAACCTCAAAAAAGGAACTTGTCCGGATTGTTAAAATACCGCTTATTGCGGTAGATGAATTGGGAAAGCAGGAGAATTGCCAAGGCAGCGGCAATGTTATTCACTGTAAGTGCATTCTGATCGACGCTTGCATTGACGAGCTTCGCAATCTCTTGCGGTGGAATATAAATGAGATTAACTATCGTGTTGATGATTTCGAAAAGATTATAGCCGAGAAGCAGGTACCAGGTAAGAGTCTGTCGCTTGCAGATACCGATAAAAAGGTAGATGCAGATCAATGAATCAAAAAAGACCAGCATTTTTGCAGGGGCATTTTGATAGATAGTTCCCAGGAACGGAAAAGGATTTCCATAGGTAGAAATTGAAAGGAGGAAGAAGAAGAGATACAGTCCGGTAAGAAGTGTCAGCCCGAAAGGGCGTCTGTTTTCGTTATCTTCTGCACAGATCACTTCTTCATCCTCAAATCGCTGGCAGCCACACAGACGACAATAACGATCATCACCCCGGCAATAAATATCCAGTCCCCCATCGTAAAGCCGAACATCACGAAACTCCAAGCCTGGCAAGTTCCTGCAAGGCTTCATCATAGCCGGGGCTAAGCAGCACCGCCTGGCGGAGATACTGCTCCGCATACCGGGGGATGTCAAGTCTGACATAACAGAGCCCTAACAGATAGTTGATTTCTGCAAGCGGCAATCCATCAACTTCGGCAACAGCATCTAGCACATCAAGGATAATGGCAGCAGCCTCTTCAAAATCTGCGCACTCGTACGCCTCCATAGCCACACCGACCGCCTGCAGATAGTCCACGACAGGAACAGCAGGAAGAGTACCGCTGGCAATCTGACTGCAGCGGCTCCTGATCCTGGCGGCTGCGTCGGCTTGCAGGCTCCCGGCAATATCGCGCCAGAACTGCCCGGCATCAGCGTACTTGCCCAGAAAAAAACAGACCTCACCGGCAAGATACCGCGTCTGGATGTCATCCGGATGCAACTGATACGCTTTGCGCAGATATTTCTCCGCTGCGAAAAGGTGGAGAGTTGTGTTGGCGATTGCTGCCAGATTGAGCGCTTTATCGACAAGGGTTGCACCGATTTCCAGCGGGAAACGGTGATTGTCCGGTTCAAGAAGCGAGAATATTTTCAGATAATTGATTTTGCGGTCAAGATACGGCAGATCCACATCCTTCTTGTCGAGCATTACCAGATGGGTTGCCAGTTCGGCCAGCAGATGCGGATACGCATCTTTCAGCAGTGCCGCATAGCGCTCGGCAAAAGGAGCATCAGGATCTGCCCGCAGCAGATGATACAGCCCGCGGCCGACAGCGTCGTAGGAAGGCATGTCACCGGTAGAATCCTCCTGCAGCAGGGGCAGAGGGAATTCACCCAGCGGGATGGTCACCTTATGGTCGCGGCCGGTCAGTACATCTCCGGGAGCAGGATGATAGTAGGTAATCCCTTTAATACGGCGAGGTTCTGCTTGATACGCTGCTGTCATTTTCTGCACCTTTGCTGACAGTGGATGTAAACTTGAAATATATGCCTTAATTGTGCATCAGGTCAATACCGATTCTTGCCGTTGCAGCGCAACTTCAGGCTATTATTGGCCAAAAGTCAAGCACCAGATCCACAACATGCCACTCTTTATGCCCGGTTGCTACTCCGTCTGCGGATTGACTCAATCAGTGTAGCTATCTCTGACCTGAATCTGAACGCATATTTGGCTGCAAGCCAGGTACATTGTTAACCGATCAGCACCGGAAAGATATTTTTGCGGATGGCCGCAATGCTTCTTTCCACAGCATCAAGCGCGAGATTGCGCTCTTCGTCATCGGCCCAGTGCATGGCGTCAACCAGCATCCGGTGAGGGTACCCCAGGGAGGAAATGTGGGCAACGAACCGGTCCGGGAGCTTCGCTGACAACGACACACCGTTCATAACGCCCCAGGCAATCGTCCAGGCTCTGGCGGTATTCATCAAATCGTAGCCACCGCCCCCCATGGCAACCCAGGGTATTTTCAATGCCTGCAGCTTTCTGAGAATATAGGTATAGCTGTGCGTGGTAATCTCCAGATTGGTGAGTGGATCGGTACGGAAAGTGTCCGCACCGAGCTGGGTAACCAGAATATCGGGATCAAAGGCGGCAATGAGCGGGTAGACCACCTCATCAAAAGCCTTCATGTAGAGTGGATCGTCGCTATGGGCGAGAAGCGGCACGTTCACCGTATAGCCGTAGCCCTTACCGGCGCCGGTCTCATTGTCGAACCCTGTGCCGGGGAAGAAGTAGATGCCGCTTTGATGCAGGGAGATGACCAGTACCTGATCAGATTCATAGTAGGCCTCCTGCACCCCGTCGCCGTGGTGGGCATCGAGATCAAGATAGACAACCCGCTTCCCTTTTGCCAGCAGCGCATTGATGGCGATCACCGCATCGTTCAGATACGAAAATCCGGATGCCCTGGCGGAGTGGGCATGATGATAGCCACCGGCAAGATTAAAAGCCGCCGCGTAGCCTTCATCGGCAACAAGACGGGCAGCCTCGACGGTTCCGCCGGTACCGAGGCAGGCCCAGTCGTAGAAACCGGGGAATACCGGGTTCTCGATATCCCCAAGACCGTAGAGAAAGTCCGCGCGTGGCACAGGGGATGAACTGAACTCCTTCATCCTGTCGAGATAGCGGCGGTCGTGGAAGGTAAGAAGCTCTTCTTCGGCAACTGCAGTCGCTTCGCAGACTGTTGCCTGAGGGAGCCGGTCAAGACCGTATGCCGCAAGCAGCTCATAGGCAAGGCGGAAGCGCTGTACCTTGAACGGATGACTCTCGCCATAGGAAAACTGATCAAAACTATGGGAGTATATGAGTGCTGTCTTTGGCAACAAGGTGATCCAGACTCCTCAAAACGATGCATACCACCCAAAAGGTCTATGTTCCCAAGCAAACAGTACTGGTTCAGTCCGGAAACATCTTTAAGTCGGTTATGGCAAGCGGACTCAAACGGCTTTGGCTTTTTTGAACCGCTGCTGAATCTGGTCGAAATAGTAGTAGACAACGGGAGTTATATAGAGTGTCAGCAACTGGGAAACCAGCAGGCCGCCGACCACCGCCAGGCCTAAAGGCCGGCGGGCTTCGGCACCGGCGCCGAAGCCGAGGGCGATCGGCAGAGTTCCCATAAGCGCCGCCATGGTGGTCATCATGATCGGCCGGAAACGTACTATCGCTCCCTGATAAATGGCCTCCATGGGGGTCAGACCCTGGTGCCGCTCCGCCTCCAGAGCAAAGTCGATCATCATGATGGCGTTCTTCTTGACGATCCCTACCAGCATGATGATGCCGACAAAAGAGTAAAGATTGAGATCCTTGCCGAACAGCAGCAGGGTAAGTACCGCGCCCAGTCCGGCGGACGGCAGGCCGGAGAGGATCGTCACCGGGTGTATGTAACTCTCGTAGAGAATCCCCAGGACGATGTAGATGACGACTATGGCCAGGAGCAGCAGCAGGGCCAGCCCCTTGGTAGAGGCCTGATACACCTGGGCCGTTCCCTGGAAACCGGTGGTGATCGCCGCCGGCAGGCTTCTGGCTTCCTTCTCGACAGCAGTCACCGCGTCACCCAGAGGCGTACCAGGCTTGAGGTTGAAGGAAACGGTTACGGAGGTGATCTGCCCGAGATGGTTGACTGACAGCGGACCCAGCCCTCTTTGCAGGCTGACGATTGACGACAGCGGCACCAGGTCACCGGCGGCTGAACGGACATAGAGCAGACCCAATGCCGCCGGGTCCAGCTGGTACTGCGGATCCAGCTCCATGATTACCTTGTACTGGTTGGTCGGGGAGTAGATAGTGGTGGCCTGGCGGGAGCCATAGGCCGAGTAGAGCGTATTTTCGATCTGTTCGGCGCTGATACCGAGGCTGGCGGCCCGGTTGCGGTCGATCTCCAGATTGATCTGCGGGTTTTTCATCTGCAGGTCCGAGGTCACATCCTGCAGCATCGGCATGCCGCGCAGCTTCATTTCAAAAGCAGCGGCGGCCGGATAGAGTACGTCCGTCTCGGGGCACTGCAGCACGAACTGATACTGCGCCTTGGACTGGGTCGCCTCAAGTCGGATGGGCGGCGGGTTCTGCATGAACATCATGATGCCGGGCACTTCCATCACCTTGGGCCGGAGCTTCTGGATGATCTGGTCGGCGTTGAGTTTGCGTTCATGGCGTGGTTTCAATTTGATGAACATGGAGCCGCTGTTGCCGCCCACCCTGCTCCCGGTCGCCCCGACGGACGACATGAACGCTTCCACATTCGGCTCCTGCAGCACGATAGCCACCAGCTGCTGCTGCTGGCGCTTCAACTCGTCGAAGGATATCCCCTGGGCACCTTCGGTGGTAGCGAAGATGGCGCCGATATCGTCGGAGGGCAGCAGCCCCAGCGGGATTTTCGTAAATATCCAGACCGTAGCCACCGTCATCAACAGAGTCAGCACCACGGTGGCACGGCGGAACTTGAGCACCCGCTTGAGGCTGGTCTCGTAAAGATGCAGCAGGGCGTTGAAGAACCGCTCCATACAGTTATAGAGCCTGCCGTGCTGCTCCTCCGCCGGCGGTTTGAGAAAGCGGCTGCAGAGCATTGGCGTAAGGGTCAGCGACACCACCCCGGAAATAAGGATGGCGACGGTGATCGTGACAGCGAACTCGTGCAGCATCCGGCCGAGCATACCGGACATGAACAGTACCGGGATAAAGACCGCTATCAGGGAGATGGTCATGGAGAGGATGGTGAAGCCGATCTCCCTGGAGCCCTTGATGGCGGCTTCCAGAGGTTTTTCGCCATGTTCCATGTGGCGAACGATATTCTCCAGCATGACGATGGCATCATCTACCACGAAGCCGACTGACAGGGTCAGAGCCATCAGAGTGATGTTGTTGACCGAAAAGCCGAAGCCGTACATGGCGGCAAAGGTGCCGATGATGGAGAGCGGCAGCGCCAGGCTCGGGATGATGGTGGCGGAAATGTTGCGCAGGAAGAGAAAGATCACCATGATCACCAGGCCGATGGTCAGCAGCAGGGTGAATTTGACATCGGCCACCGATTCGCGGATCGCTTCGGTACGATCGAAGAGGATGTTCAGCTCAACCGCTCCGGGGAGCTGGCTGCGGAAACCGGGAATCTGTTTTTTGATGCTGTCCACCACCTCGATGGTGTTCGTGCCGGGCTGGCGCTGAATGGCAAGGACGATTGCCCGGGTCGATTTCCCCTTGGTGTTGAACCAGGCGGCCACCTTGTCATTTTCGACGCTGTCGGTAACCTGGGCGATGTCCTGCAGCCGGACCGGGGAGCCGCCTCGCCAGGCAACGATCAACGGCCTGAAGGCTGCGGCACTGTAAAGCTGGCCGCTGGCCAGGATGGTAAAAGCCTGCCGCTCACCCTGCAGATCGCCGGTGGGAATATTGACATTCCACTTGTCCAGGGCCGTAGCGACCTCATCCAGGCCGATCCTGCGGCTGGCCAGGGCATGGGGATCGAGATTCACCCGCACGGCATATTTCTGGGAGCCATACACCTGCACCTGGGCAACGCCATTGATCATCGAGATCCGCGGGGCAATGATTGTGTCGGCAAATTCATTCACTTCGGAGAGCGGCAGGGTGGGTGAGCTGAGGGCAAGGTAAAGCACCGGCTGATCGGCCGGGTTCACCTTCTGGTACGACGGCGGCGTCGGCATGTCAGCCGGCAGTTGACGGGCCGCCTTGGAGATGGCTGACTGCACGTCCTGGGCCGCAGCGTCGATGTCCTTTTCCAGGGAAAACTTGAGAACAATGACCGAGATCCCCTGGCCATTCGTGGAGCTCATGGAGTCGAGACCGGCAATAGTGGAGAATTGCCGCTCCAGCGGGGTGGCAACCGCGGAGGCCATGGTCTCAGGGTTGGCGCCGGGGAGGTCGGCTCGCACCTGAATGGTCGGGAAGTCGATGTTCGGTAAATCGTTCACCGGCAGAAGACGGTAGGCAAACATTCCGAAGATCATAACCGCCAGCATGACCAGCGAGGTCATAACCGGCCGTTTGATGAACAGCTCGGACAGATTCATGGCCGGTTGCTGGCCGCCGGCGCCGGTCTGTTGGCAGCTTTGCCCGGTTCTGCCCCGCCGGTTCCGGTTACCGGCATCTTTCCCGGCGCATTACCCGCATCTGGCCGTCAATGACCACGGCTTCGCCCGACTTAAGCCCCTGTTCGATGACCGTCATTCCTTCGTGGCTGACGCCGACCTTCACCGGCCGCATTTCCGCCGTGTTGTCACCGCCCACTACAAAGAGATACTGCCCCTGCTGTCCGGTCTGCACTGCCTGGTTTGGGACCACCACCGCATCGGCAAGGGTGGCCAGTGTCAGGTGGATTGTCGCAAACTGGCCCGGCCAGAGCCGGCTCCCGCTATTGGCAAACGTTCCCTTCAACTTGATGGTGGCGGTGGCCGGATCAACGGTATTGTCGAGGAAAGTAACCTCTCCGGTTTCCGGCGGCCCGCTGACGCCGGGCAGACGTGCCTCCACCTTCAGCCTGCCTCTGGCCAGAAACTGGCGGATGCGCGGCAGATCGCGCTCGGGGATGGCAAAGGAGACGTAGATCGGCCGAATCTGGTTAATGGTCACCAGGGTCGTCTCGTTGGACTTGACCATGTTTCCCCGGTTCACCGCCAGATTACCGGTGCGGCCGGCCAGGGGCGACCTGATAGTCAGATAGGAGAGTTGGACCCGCAGATTTTCCAGTTCGGCGCGGGCCGCTGCAACATCGGCTGCGGCGGATTCGGCCTGGGTGCGGTAGCTCTCGTATTGTTCGCGGGTAACAATGCCGTCAGCCACCAGTTTTTCGTAGCGATCCGCGTTAGCGCCGGCGTTTTTCTGCACCGCCACCAAACGGGCCAGGGTGGCGTCGGCTTTGCGGATGGCGGCGTCTGTGGCCCGCCGATCCAGGGTGAACAGAACCTGGCCGGCGGCGACGTCCTGCCCTTCGCGAAAACTGACCGATGTAATCTCGCCGTTTACCTGGGAACGGATCAACACTGAACTATAAGCCTCCACAGCCCCCACCGCTTCCAGTACTACCGGGATCGTCCGGGTAGATGCAACGGCCGTTGCTACCGGCGCCGGCGGCTTTTCCTTGGATTTTTCCGGCGACTTACCCTTGCCACAGGAGATCGTAGATACAATCAACGCAGCAAGAAGGAGATGCCCAGAGTTCAGCCGCATCATTTAACCTCTTTGTAAAGCGCGTCTGATCTGGAGGAATCAATTTTTATCCCTTCACGGTCCAGTAGCTCCCCGGTTGATTTCCAGTATTGGGTGAGCGAGATTGCATAAAGAGCTTCGGCGGTGATCTGGTTGGTCCTGGCGGCAACCAGATCATTTTCCACATCAAGTACATCCTTGGTAGTTGCCAGACCGACTTCGTTTTTTTTCATATAAGACCTGACCCGCTCCTCGGCGAACAACCTGCCCCTGTCGGCAACATCCAGCTGTTTGTAGCTTGATGTCACCGCTCTGATAGCGATTTTTACTTCATTTTCTATGGAAGATTTCAGATTTTCGAACTGTACTTTTGTCTGCTCAACCTTCAGGCGGCTTTTTACATAATCACTCTCAGCGGCCTGATTCCCCAATGGATAATCAAACTGCAGACCAACACTCCAGGCAGGATAATCAAACGAGCCAAGGCGCTCGTTATTTCTGCCATAATCATTGTCAATGCCGGTCAGGGCAACCGATGATATAAAGTTCAGCGAGGGTAACGTCTGTTTTCTGGCAACTGCTGCCTGCAGTTCCGAGCTTTGCAACTGCCCCTTGAGTTCATCGAATTCCGGTCTTAAAGAGATCGCTTTATTGAGCGAATCCTCTTTATTTATGGCTATCACAGCCCGGTCAGGCTTGTCGCTCGGGACAATGTCGGCTACCTTTTCAAGCAGGATTAATTGTGACAGGATATCGACCTGATCACTGACAGCCTTTTCGGCGTCGATAAGCTCTTTTTCTCTGGCTGCGACGCCGAACTTGGAATTCAGTATCTCCATTGCCGGCAGGACGCCGGCTTGCACCCGGGCATCTGTCTCTGACAGTACCTTCTGTGCAAGCTCAAGGGAAATTCTCTTGGACTCAAGATCCTCTCGGTAGCCGACCAGCTTGAAATACTCGGTCCGAACCTGGGCAACGATAGCAAGAATCCTGCTCTTCAGGTGATCTATTGAGATCTCTTTTGAAAGCTTGGAAACATTGATATTCAGCTCGGTTGCCTCTCTGCCGAAATTTTTGAGCAGTGGCTGGTTAAGAGTCAACCCAAGGGATGATGTCCAGTACGTGCCCAATGCGGTGGTAGTCGTAGTGCTGTTCGTCTCTCGTATATTCTGATAATTCAGACCAAGAGTGCCACCTGTGGGCAGAAGCTGGGACAGACCCGGGGTAAACATGAACGTACTCTGGTCGTAATCTCTTTCCGGGGTTGTATTTATGGACAATCTATATGCTTCCTGATAGGACGAATCGAGCTTCAGGCGGGGTTCATAAATCGAGCGGTTTTTTCTGATGTCCGCCTCAGCCTGGGCAGGATTGTAGAGTTCCGCCTTTAGATCTAGATTGCGCTCCAATGCCAGTTTGACAGCCTCTTTCAGAGATAACTTCATTGCGGCGCTCTCAGCCGAAGCGGTTGAGACAAGCAGCAGATTTAATAACAGCGGGATTGCATATTTTTTCATACTGAAACCTCCAGGAGGCGAAGAATATAATGAACCATCCCCGCCGCAAGCAGCGGGTATCTGTAACTTTAGTTGATATTTTAATCGCCCCAAGGGGCGAGGAATTTACTCACAGAGACTTAATCAGCCTGCGGATTATCTTGGCAAACAGCCTGGCTGTCAAGCTTTTAGCAGAACCACCGTTCAAACAAAGCAGTCTTTGGGCAATGAAATAGCGGGGCACCAGCGGCATTGGCAGAGGTGACTTGCTGATTGCCAACAATCCAGCGCGACAGCAGTGCCGGAAGAAATTTCTGTGGACATCTGTCCCGGGTAAGGTCATGGTGGCTACTGAACTTTTCCGTACCCTTCCCATGTAACTTCTCGTAGTTTGTCTCGTCTTCCAGCGGCGTCCGCCGCTACTGCCGAGCGCAGTGCGTACCGATGTCACCATCCTGAGCATTCACTTGTGATCTGGATTCAGAAGGCACTGGCAGTGTCGCTACTACGGCGACATTCAGCGCCACTAGAAGGAATTGATGTCCATAACTGCCATGCAGAACGCGTTGATCGCCGGTAATCGCCAGGAGTACGGCCGCCACTATGATTCCCTTGAGTTCCTGATGCCCGGGCAGGCGACGGCAGCCTATGCCGCAAGGGACGAACTGCTCGTCTGGCTGCGGGAAAATGCCGAGTTTGGCTGCAGCGATACCAAAGTTGACTGCCGCAGGCTTTCCCCCGGCTGCCAAAGCTGTGCAGCGGGCGTCTGGTCATGCCTGTTCGTCAATGGCCGCTGCAACGCCACCTGCTTTTACTGTCCGACATCACAGGACGCGACCGAAGATCCGGTGACGAACGGCATATCCTTCACGAATCCCGCTGATTATGCCGAATACGTTGCCCTGTTCGGGTTTACCGGCGTCAGCATCAGCGGGGGAGAACCGCTCCTTACCCTGGACCGGACCCTTGCGTATCTCGACGCTGTCCGGCGGCGCTGCGGTACTGCAGTGCATCTCTGGATGTATACCAACGGCACGCTGCTTACCACGGATATCGCCGGCGAGCTGCGCGCAGCCGGTCTCGACGAGATCCGTTTTGACATCGGAGCGACCAACTATGACCTCACCAAACTTCACCTGGCGACTGACGTCATACCCAGGGTAACGGTGGAAATTCCGGCGGTTCCGGAAGAAGAGGCGCTGCTGCGGGAAAAGTTGGTCGAAATGGCTGCCTCAGGAGTCCGGCATCTGAACCTGCATCAAATGCGGCTGACACCCCATAATTTCCGGCATCTGGCCGGCCGAGCCTACACTTTTGTGCATGGCGAGAAAGTGATGGTGCTGGAATCGGAATTGAGTGCGCTGCGGTTGATCCGCTATGCCATTGAAAAGAGAATTGACCTGCCGGTGAACTACTGCTCCTTCCCCTATAAACGACGCTTTCAGCATGCGGCAGCCCGGCGGCGCGGCATACCGTTTGTACAGGACGCTCAGGAAACAGTGACGGCAGCCGGCTATTTGCGGGCGCTCAGCGCCGGGGGTGTGCAGTATTTCGAGGCAGTGATCCAGCCTGCCGCAAGCAGTAACAAGTCGGCAGTCGAGATCCCTCTTCCGTCGGGTCAGCGGTTAATGGTCTGGAAACGTCCGGTTTCTCCGCTGCTACCGGTCGACACAGCGCTGTTTGCTGATCTTTCCCTGCAGTCGTATCTGCCTGACGAACTGCTTCTGTTGGAACGGATTCCTGCCGGACTGGCTGATTATTTCTGATGGATCACTGCAATTGCCTGTGGCGCAGCTGAGTGCCGATACTTCAGAAAGGTATCAAGCGGACGCAAAAAAGGGCATCTGGCGATGCCCTTTTTAATGATATCCGAAAGAAATAACGGTTACTGCAGTCGGGATGCGTAGAGAGGGAAGCGCTTCATCAGCCGGTTGACTTCCCCCTTGATCTGCAAGAGCTTCTCATCGTTGCTGAGATTGGCGATTGCCGCGGCAATGAAGCCGGCAACCTGCGGCATTTCCGTCTCTTTCAAACCATGGGAGGTGGCTGCAGGTGTGCCGATACGAATACCTGAAGTAACGAACGGCGAACGGGTCTCAAAGGGAACGGTATTCTTGTTGACCGTTATCCCTGCTTTGTCCAGAGCCTCTTCGGCCGCCTTGCCGGTAATCTCTGTCCCGGAGAAGTTGACCAGCATCAGGTGATTGTCGGTGCCGCCGCTGGTCAGTTTGAACCCTTGGGCGATCAGCGCCTCTGCCAGAGCATTGGCATTCTTCACAATCTGCTGCTGATAGAGCTTGAATTCGGGCTGGAGAGCCTCCTTGAAGGCAACGGCCTTGGCGGCGATAACGTGCATGAGCGGACCGCCCTGAATGCCGGGGAAAATCTGCGAGTTGAGCGTCTTGGCAAACTCTTCGCGGCAGAGGATCATCCCGCCGCGCGGCCCGCGCAGAGTTTTGTGAGTGGTTGTAGTGACGAACTCGGCATAGGGTACCGGACTCGGATGAACGCCGGCGGCAACCAGACCGGCAAAGTGAGCCATGTCGACCATAACAACAGCGCCGACCTTGTCGGCTATTTTGCGGAAAGCAGGAAAATCGATAATGCGCGGATATGCACTGGCGCCGACAACGATCATCTTCGGCCGATGCTCAACGGCAAGCCGCTCAACCTCTTCATAGTCGATCGTTTCGGTCTGCGGCGAAACGCCGTAGGGAATGATATTGAAGAGTTTGCCCGAGAAGTTGACCGGACTGCCATGGGTCAGATGTCCGCCATGGGCCAGATTCATGCCGAGGATGGTATCGCCAGGCTTGCAGGCAGCAAAGTAGACGGCCATATTGGCCTGTGAGCCGGAGTGCGGCTGCACATTGGCATGCTCTGCCCCGAACAGTTCTTTGGCACGGTCAATCGCCAGCTGTTCGACAATATCAACCTGATGGCAACCGCCATAGTAACGCTTGCCTGGATACCCTTCAGCATATTTATTGGTCAGGACGGAGCCCTGTGCCTCAAGCACTGCCTCGGAAACGAAGTTCTCGGAGGCGATCAGCTCCAGGTTGTACTCCTGACGCTCGGTCTCACGGCGGATGGCAGCGGCTATCTCCGGATCGAATGATTCAAGAACAGACATGATTGCTCCTTCTAGAACGTAGAAATAGAAACGGGACTCAATGAAAGTCCCGTACGGTAGTCAAAAGGATAGACAGGACTATGACCTGCAACGCTGCTCAAGGGCAGTGATCTTGTCAAGACGGGCCTGATGCCTTCCCCCGGCAAAGGTCGCATCGAGCCAGGCGGCAACGATTTCTCGACCCTTCTGCGGAGCGGTAACGCGGCCGCCAAGAACCAGGATGTTGGCATTGTTATGCTCTTTCGCCATCTGCGCCATGAAAGGATCGGTAGCCAACGCAGCGCGAACACCTGGAAACTTGTTGGCAGCTATCGAGATGCCGATGCCGGTACCGCAGACGAGGATTCCGGATGCTGCTTCGCCCCGCGAGACTGCCCCGGCGACCTTTTCGGCAAAATCCGGATAATCGACAGAGTCGCCATTGAATGTACCGCAGTCCTGAAAATCAATGCCGCGTTCCCTGAGAAACGCGGCAATTGAGTCTTTCAGCTGCAGACCGCCATGATCTGAACCGAGCAGCATCATAGCTTCTTGAAAAGCAGCGTGGCGTTGGTGCCGCCAAAACCGAAGGAGTTGCTCATGGCGTATCTGATGTCAGCGTTTCTGGCGCTGTTCGGCACATAATCTAGATCGCACTCGGCATCCGGCTCATCATAATTGATCGTCGGCGGCACTACACCGGCGGCCATTGCCATGGCACAGAAAGCCGCTTCGACCCCCCCGGCGGCGCCAAGCAGATGACCGGTCATCGATTTGGTGGAAGAAACCATCAGCTTCTTCGCATGATCACCGAATACCGACTTGATCGCCATGGTCTCGTAGAGGTCGTTAAATGGCGTTGACGTGCCGTGAGCATTGATGTAGGTGACCTCTTCCGGACGGACACCGCCGTTGTTCAGAGCCATCTTCATGCAGCGCGCCGCCCCTTCCCCGCCCGGTGCCGGCATTGTCAGATGATAGGCATCGCCGGAAAGACCGTAGCCGACAACTTCGGCGTAAATCTTCGCACCACGCTTTTTCGCCGCTTCATACTCTTCCAGCACAACAATCCCGGCGCCTTCTGCGAGGATGAAACCGTCCCTGCTCTTCTCAAAGGGACGCGATGCTTCGGTCGGATTGTCGTTGTTTGTTGAAAGCGCCTTCATGACGGCAAAGCCGCCGATTGCCAGCGGCGTGACGGTTGATTCGGTCCCGCCGGCTATCATGGCGTCAGCATCGCCGCGTTTGATCATGTGAAAGGCGTCACCGATAGAGTGGGTGCCGGTCGCACAGGCAGAACAAGAAGAAAGGTTCGGTCCCTTGGCGCCGTACTTCATCGAAATATGCCCGGGAGCAAGGTTGATAATCAGCATCGGGATGAAAAAAGGTGATATTTTCTTGTAGCCGCCCTCGTGAAAAGCATCGTGATATCTTTCGATGCTGGGGAGGCCGCCAAGTCCGGCTCCTACCAGCACCCCTACCCTGTCGGCATTGCTCTCGTCAATCACCAGGCCGGAGTCTTCCATGGCAAAATGAGCGGCAGCCAGGGCGTACTGGATAAAGAGGTCCATCTTTTTGACCTCTTTTTTGTCGATGAACTGTTCCGGATCGAAGTTCTTGACCTCACCGGCAATTTTTACAGGGAAATCAGTTGTGTCAAAACGGGTGATGGCAGCGATGCCGGATTTGCCGGCTACAGCATTCTCCCAGTTCTGACTGTTACCAATTCCCAACGGAGAAACGGTGCCGACCCCTGTAATTACGACTCTTCTCATAATACTCTGCTCCTGAAAGAGCAAGGGAAGCAGGTCGGACAATATCTGCCCAGCCGCCCCCCCTGCATTCGGAAATATGTTTAGAGTAACTCCGCATCTGTTGATGCAACCGTCTGATGGCAACGATACATCCAGCTGCAGCGCCTGCAAAAGCTGAGCAACAACTCATCACTGCGGCGCAATGAGCCGGTTTCTGCATAGCAGTTCAGACGTGCTACCGGAAAACCTGACGTTGCAGCCTAGGTGTGCTCGGTAATGTAGTCAATAGCGTCCTGTACGCTCTGGATTTTCTCGGCATTCTCATCGGAGATTTCAATATCAAACTCCTCTTCAAGAGCCATTACCAGCTCAACCGTATCGAGGGAGTCTGCACCGAGATCGTCCATGAAAGAGGCTTCGTTAGTCACCTGTGACTCTTCAACGCCAAGCTGTTCTGCAACGATCTCTTTGATTCTTTTCTCTACCGACATTACTGTTACCTCCGTTTTGTAGTTTCCCTTTTTCAGGAAATTTTTATTTTTGATAAAGCCGACTTGCTTCTTATCATGACTGGCAGAAAAAGCAATATATTTTTCCGGTCAGTTACATATACATGCCGCCGTTAACCGAGAGCACATGTCCGGTAATATAAGCGGAAGCTTCGCCGGCAAGAAAGAGGACTGCATTGGCAATATCCTCGGCTGAACCGAGCCGCTCGAGCGGAATCTGGGCGGTCAGCTCTGCCTTCACTTTCTCCGGAAGAGCATCTGTCATTGCTGTGGCGATGAAACCCGGTGCGACAGCGTTCACGGTAACATTGCGCTTTGCCAGTTCACGGGCATTCGATTTGGTAAGCCCGATCAGCCCGGCCTTGCTGGCGCAGTAGTTTGCCTGTCCGGCGTTCCCCATCTGCCCGACCACCGAGGCGATATTGATGATTCTGCCGTAGCGCTGCTTGGCCATCACCTTTGATGCGGCCCGGCTGCAGAGAAAGGCGCCTTTGAGATTTACCGAGAGAACCGCATCCCAGTCCTCGTCCTTCATCCGGAGGAAGATGCCGTCACGGGTGATTCCGGCGTTGTTGACCAGGATGTCTACCCGTCCGTACGCCTGCATCGCTGCCTCAATCATCCTTTCCGCATCAGCGGCGATGGTCACGTTGCCGACAACAGCAAGGGCGTCGCCTCCCGCAGCCTTCAGTTCGGCAACCACGGCGTCTGTGGCAGCCTGGTCCATATCCATCGCCACCACTGTTGCCCCCGCAGAAGCCAGCGCCAGC
>JAGFXN010000049.1 GCA_017861215.1 Deltaproteobacteria bacterium
TTTCCCTTAGCATCCTTACCAAAGGAAACAACACCGTCAATTTCAGAGATAACAGCAAAGTTCTTCGGCTTTCTCGCTTCAAAAAGCTCTGCAACCCGTGGCAGACCGCCGGTAATATCCTTTGTTTTGGTAGTCTCGCGCGTCATCTTGGCGATAATATCACCAGCATTCAACACCGAGTCGTCAGCTACTGAAATTATGGCGCCAACCGGAAGGAAGTAACGACCAATAGTCCCGCCACCCTCCGAAGAATTATCCTTGATGGCAATCCGCGGACGCTTGTCAGGATCCTTGGACTCAATAATCACCTTGCGGGACAGACCGGTAACTTCGTCAAGCTGCTCTTCCATGGTGACCGATTCGATGATATCCGCAAACTTGACCCGCCCTGATACTTCCGTAAGAATCGGCATGGCAAACGGATCCCATTCAGCAAGAGCCTCGCCGGCTTTTACCGCAGTTCCCGGAGCAACCTTTATCTTGGCTCCGTACAGGATAGTATACCTCTCCCGCTCGCGACCGGTTTCATCGGCAATTGCAAGTTCACCGTTCCGGTTCATGACGATATGGTGTCCTTCGGCATTAGCAACACTGTTAATATTGATATACTTGATGATACCGTCATTTCTGGCTTCGAGCGATGTCTGCTCAGCTCTTCGGGAAGCGGTACCACCGATATGGAAAGTACGCATGGTGAGCTGGGTACCAGGCTCACCGATCGACTGTGCGGCTATTACCCCGACAGCCTCACC
Source organism: Deltaproteobacteria bacterium (assembly GCA_017861215.1). GTDB lineage: Bacteria > Desulfobacterota > Desulfuromonadia > Geobacterales > DSM-12255 > VEOV01. The sequence goes on from JAGFXN010000049.1 coordinate 753, forward strand.
CATATTCACCAGATGGCCACGGGCAAGATCACGTCCGTAGCACATTGCACAGATACCTCTTCGGCTCTGGCAGGTAAGAACGGAACGGATCTTTATTTTTTCAAGGCCGGCATCCTCTATCTTTTTAACAAAGTTTTCATCAATCTCCATATTTGCCGGTACAAGCAGATCGCCGGTAACCGGATCAAGAATTTCATCCAGCGTTACCCGGCCGAGAATGCGGTCACCTATATGCTCAATAACTTCGCCGCCTTCGGTAAGAGCTGCAACCACCAGGCCGTCCATTGTGCCGCAATCAGTCTCGGTGATAATTGCGTCCTGGGCTACATCTACCAGTCTTCTGGTAAGATAACCTGAGTTGGCTGTTTTCAGTGCAGTATCGGCAAGGCCTTTACGGGCACCATGGGTTGAAATAAAGTACTGCAGAACGGTTAGACCTTCACGGAAATTTGCCGTAATCGGCGTTTCAATAATTTCCCCGGAGGGCTTTGCCATAAGGCCACGCATGCCGGCCAGCTGGCGAATCTGCTGAGCGGAACCTCGAGCTCCCGAATCGGCCATCATATGGATGGAGTTGAACGAATTGGCAGTATGCATCTCGCCATCATCGGTAATTCCGGATTCACGGGAGAGGTTGAGAAGCATCTCAGTGGCAATATCCTCAGTAGCCTTCGCCCAGATGTCGATAACCTTGTTGTAGCGTTCTCCATCGGTAATCAGACCCTCAGTGTACTGGTTCTGAATCTCTTTAACCTCGTCGTTACCACGCTCAATAATTGCCGGCTTACCTTCAGGGATAACCATATCGTTAATGCCGATAGATATACCGGCAAGTGTAGAGTAACGGAAACCGATCTCCTTCAGCCTGTCTGCGAGGATAACCGTCTCCTTGTTGCCGGCAAGACGGTAGCAGGTATCGACAAGATTGGAGAGTTCCTTCTTCGACATCACTTTGTTAATCGCGCTAAAAGGGACCTGCGGCGGCAGGATTTCCCTGAGGATGACCCTGCCGACAGTCGTTTTGACCCTTTGTGGCGGCTCATCACTGTTATGAAAGTTTTTGATCCTGACCTCAACGGGCGCCTGAAGATCGACCTCACCGGCATCAAACGCAATCCTGACTTCTGCCGGAGAAGAAAATATCTGGCCGCAACCCTTGACGCGCTGCCACCGTACGGCACCTGTTTTCGGGTCAATCGCCGGCTGCCTGGTCTTCGGATCGATTATCGGTTCGAACTCCCGGTCACGGGTCATGTGATATGTGCCGAGGACCATATCCTGTGACGGAACAATAATCGGTTTACCATGTGCCGGTGAAAGGATGTTGTTGGTGGACATCATCAGAACCCGTGCTTCAACCTGGCTCTCTATTGACAGTGGCAGGTGAACCGCCATCTGGTCACCGTCAAAGTCGGCGTTGAATGCGGTACAGACAAGGGGGTGAAGCTGGATAGCCTTGCCTTCAATCAGCACCGGCTCAAACGCCTGAATGCCGAGGCGGTGAAGAGTCGGGGCACGGTTCAGCAGCACCGGATGCTCCTTGATAACCTCTTCGAGAACGTCCCAGACTTCCGGACGCTCCTTTTCCACCATTTTCTTGGCACTCTTGATGGTTGTAACATAACCCCGCTCTTCAAGCTTGTTGTAGATGAACGGCTTGAAGAGTTCCAGTGCCATCTTCTTCGGCAGACCGCACTGATGCAGCCGGAGCTCGGGACCGACAACAATGACCGACCGACCGGAGTAATCCACACGCTTTCCGAGAAGATTCTGACGAAAGCGCCCTGATTTCCCTTTCAGCATGTCAGACAGCGATTTAAGAGGACGCTTGTTCGGCCCAGCAATCGCTCTGCCCCGACGACCGTTGTCAAAAAGGGCGTCTACTGCTTCCTGCAGCATTCTTTTTTCGTTGCGGATGATGACCTCTGGCGCCTGAAGTTCCATAAGTCGCTTTAGCCGGTTGTTGCGGTTGATAACCCGACGATAGAGATCGTTGAGATCCGATGTCGCAAAACGACCGCCATCAAGAGGAACCAGCGGACGGAGCTCCGGCGGCAGCACAGGAATACACTCCAGAATCATCCACTCCGGTCTGTTGCCAGAAGACTTGAATGCCTCGACAACTTTGAGCCGCTTTGCCGTCTTTTTCCTTTTTGCTTCGCTGGAAGCTTCAATCATCTCAAGCCGCAGAGATTCGGAAAGCGAATCGAGGTCAAGTGCCTTGAGGCATTCGCGGATGGCAGCTGCACCCATACCGGCCGCAAAACCACCGGCATGCTCTTCCATCGCTTTCTGGTACTGATCTTCGGTAAGAGCCTCAGCCAGTCCAAAACTGGTATTTTTGGGATCGGTAACGGCATAAGCCTCGAAATAGAGGACCTTTTCAAGGTCCTTGAGAGTCATGTCAAGCAGATTCCCTATTCTGGAAGGGAGTGACTTGAGAAACCAGATATGCGCAACCGGCGTAGCAAGATCAATATGGCCGAGACGCTCACGACGAACCTTCGAAGGGATTACCTCGACCCCGCACTTTTCACAGACAATGCCGCGATGCTTCATTCTCTTGTACTTACCGCAATTGCATTCATAGTCCTTGGTGGGACCGAATATCTTGGCGCAGAACAGACCGTCCCGTTCTGGCTTGAAGGTACGATAGTTTATTGTTTCGGGTTTCTTTACCTCTCCGAAAGAACGTTCACGTATCTTTTCCGGAGATGAAATTGAAATCCTGATTGATGAAAAGTGAAGCGGATCCTTCGGTTTTTCGTAAATATTGAATATGTCGTCCAAAGTTTTATCCTCCATATCTGTTGGAGTAACTGAGTTATTTAATTATTGCCCAAATGTGTCGCTAGCTGCCTCAACCGGCAACTAGTCCTTTTCCGTCTCAAGCAGCTCCACATCAAGGCAGAGTGACTGCAGTTCCTTGATAAGCACGTTGAATGACTCGGGAAGACCGGGTTCAAGAGTATGTTTGCCTTTGACAATCGCCTCGTACATTCTTGTTCTGCCGGCGACATCGTCTGATTTCACGGTCAAAAACTCCTGCAGAGCGTAGGCAGCTCCATATGCCTCCATAGCCCAGACCTCCATCTCTCCGAGCCGCTGACCGCCGAACTGTGCCTTACCGCCCAGCGGTTGCTGGGTAACAAGGCTGTATGGGCCAATGGAACGAGCGTGGATCTTGTCGTCAACCAGGTGGTGCAGTTTCAGTACATACATGACGCCGACGGTAACCTTATGCTTGAACTGGTCACCGGTGCGTCCGTCAAAAAGGGTGACCTGGGCGGAACTGTCAAAACCGGCATGCTTGAGCATCTTCTGGATCTGTTCTTCAGAGGCTCCCTCGAAAACAGGTGATGCAACCGGAACGCCTCGCTTCAGGCGCTTTGCCGTAAGGCGCAGTTCATCATCATCCATGGCGTCGATGAACTTGTTCATCTCTTTATCACCATAAACGTCCTTGAGATATTTTTTGAGAGGGGCGGCAGGGGAAGCTTTCTCCAGCATCTCCTCGATTTTCCAGCCTATACCTTTGGCTGCCCAGCCAAGATGGGTTTCGAGAATCTGGCCGACGTTCATACGGGAAGGCACACCGAGCGGGTTCAGCACAATCTCCACCGGTCGACCGTCTTCCATGTACGGCATATCTTCTTCCGGGAGTATCCGGGAGACGACCCCCTTGTTACCGTGACGGCCGGCCATCTTGTCGCCGACCTGCAGCTTACGCTTGATGGCAATGTAAACCTTTACCATCTTGATAACTCCGGGCGGGAGATCATCGCCCCGCTTCAGTTTCTGGATCTTGTCGTCAAAAACATATTTAATGAGATCTATTTTCTGATACAGCTTGGTAATTATTTCGGCAACTTTCTCCTCAACCGTTTCATCATCGACAACGGAGATCTGGTCCCATTTGTCAAGCGGGATAGTTGCCAGAGCTTCATCGGTAATTGTCTTTCCCTTGGCGATCAGAATTTTGCCTTCCCTGCCTTCGACCTTGACGGCAGAGGTTTTGCCGGCAAGCAATCTTTTCAACTTGTCGGTAGCAGAGTTCCGGATAATTCTGATTTCATCCTGCTCATCCTTGCGGAGTTTCTCCTCCTCGGCACGCTCTATGGCCTCTGTTCTACTATCCTTGTCCGCGCCTTTGCGTGAAAATATCTTGGCGCTGATTACCGTCCCTTCAACCCCGGGTGGAACCTTGAGCGATGTATCACGAACATCCCCGGCCTTCTCACCGAAAATGGCACGCAGCAGCTTCTCCTCGGGAGAAAGCTGTGTCTCCCCTTTGGGTGTGATTTTGCCGACGAGGATATCTCCAGGCTTAACCTCTGCACCTATTCTGATAATACCGGACTCATCAAGATCCTTCAGAGTCTCTTCACCCAGATTGGGAATGTCGGCAGTTATCTCTTCTTTACCAAGCTTGGTATCCCTGGCGACACACTCAAACTCTTCGATATGGATTGATGTGTAGCGGTCATCCTTGACAAGCCGCTCCGAAATGAGAATGGAATCCTCAAAGTTACAGCCGCCCCACGGCATGAAGGCCACAAGAACATTCTGCCCAAGCGCCAGCTCACCCATATCAGTAGATGGACCATCGGCAATAACATCAGCCCGCTTGACCTTGTCGCCCGTTTTGACAACCGGCCGCTGGTTCATGCAGGTATTCTGGTTTGACCGAGCAAACTTGATGAGATTATAGATGTCAACGCCGGTACCGCTCTCGTCGTATTCATTATCATCGATCTTGACAACAATCCTCGATGCGTCAACCGACTCGACAATGCCGTTGTGCCGGGCAACTACAGAAACTCCGGAATCCCTGGCAACAACCCGCTCCATTCCTGTACCGATCAGCGGCGAGTCAGCGCGCAGCAGCGGAACCGCCTGACGCTGCATGTTGGAACCCATGAGGGCCCGGTTGGCGTCGTCGTTCTCGAGAAACGGAATCAGCGAAGCAGCAACCGAAACAAGCTGCATGGGGGAGACGTCCATCAACTCGATCTCATCGCGCCCCACCAGGACAAACTCGCCTGATTTCCTTGAGGAGATATAATCATTAACGAACCTGCCGTCTTTGTCCAACTCAGCATTTGCCTGGGCGATGGAAAGACCTTCTTCCTCAAGCGCGGAAAAGAACTTTACCTCACTGGTAACCTTGCCTTCCTTCACAACACGGTATGGCGTCTCGACAAAACCGTGCTCATTGATTCTTGCATACGTTGAGAGCGAAGCGATAAGACCGATGTTCGGGCCCTCCGGAGTCTCAATCGGACAGACACGACCGTAGTGGGTAGGGTGGACGTCACGCACCTCGAAGCCGGCACGCTCTCTGGTAAGGCCCCCTGGTCCGAGAGCGGAAAGACGCCGTTTGTGGGTAACCTCGGAAAGTGGATTTGTCTGATCCATGAACTGTGACAGCTGTGATGAACCGAAAAACTCCTTTACCACGGCAGAGACCGGTTTGGAGTTGATCAGATCGTGAGGCATCAGGTTTTCAACCTCCTGAAGGCTCATCCGCTCTTTGATCGCTCTCTCCATACGGACCAGACCGATTCTGTACTGATTCTCCAGAAGTTCTCCGACTGCACGGACGCGTCGGTTGCCGAGATGGTCGATATCGTCGATATTGCCCTTGCCATTTTTCAGATCAATCAGATAACGGACGACTTCGAGAATATCCTCTTTGGTCAGAATCTGACAGTCCAGAGGTGTGGGCAGACCAAGCTTGTAGTTAAGCTTCAGACGACCTACTGCAGAGAGATCATATCTTTCCGGGTTAAAGAAGAGATTGCCGAACATCGCCACTGCGCTCTTTACAGTAGGCGGATCTCCCGGCCTGAGACGGCGGTAAATCTCAATCAATGCGTCTTCGGTTGAAGATGTCTTATCGGCAAGCAGCGTCTCCCGAAAAGATGATGTTGAGTAGAGATTGTCGATATAAAGAAGCTTCAAAGAGGCAATACCGCGAACCTTCACTTCCGTAAGCTTGGCAGCAGTCAACTCCTCGTTGCATTCGATTATTATTTCTCCGGTTGCCGGATCAACAATATCATGACAGGAATACTTGCCGATAATCTCATCTTCGGTAACCGGAATATGCCGGATACCGTTTTCTTCCATTTTGCGGATGGCTGCCTTGGTAAACTTACGGTTTGCTTTTACCAGCACCTCGCCCGTCTGCGGGTTGAGAATATCGACCGTCGTTTTCTGGTTGGCCAGCAGTTCAGGATCGGCAACCTTGAATATACGTTCACCGTCAAAAATGATTTCTTCGCTCTTGTAATAGTAGTTCAACAGACTTTCAAGAGAATAGCCGAGCGCCTTGAGCAGAACAGTCGCCGGCATTTTACGCCTTCTGTCAATCCTTACGTAGAGAATATCTTTATGGTCAAACTCGAAATCAAGCCAGGAACCCCGGTACGGGATGACCCTGGCAGAATAGAGGACTTTTCCGCTTGAATGTGTTTTCCCCTTGTCATGGTCATAGAAGACACCGGGAGAACGATGCAACTGGCTGACGATTACCCGTTCGGTACCGTTTATGATGAAGGTTCCGTTGTCGGTCATCAGCGGGATTTCACCGAAATAGACCTCCTGTTCCTTGATGTCTTTGATGGAACGGACATCGGTCTCCTTGTTAACATCCCAGACAACCAGACGCACCTTGACCTTCATCGGAGCGGCAAAAGTCATGCCGCGCTGGTGGCACTCTTCAACGTCGTATTTGGGTGTTCCCAATGAGTAGGAGACATACTCGAGCGAGGAGATCTCGCTGAAATCCTTTATCGGAAAAACGCTCCTGAAAACCGCTTCAAGACCGCTGTTTTTTCTTATCTCGGCAGGTATTTCAAGTTGAAGAAATCTTTTGTAGGAGTTTTTCTGGATATCGATGAGGTTGGGGATATCAATTATCTTCTTGATTGTGGCAAAGTTTTTACGCAAGAGGGGGTTATTGGCAATAGAATAAGCCATGTAAATCGATCTCCTTCGTTGCAGAACTCAAAAGACGCAAGCGCTTTTGGCTGACTACCTGAACCCTGAAATTTCAAGTAGTTGGCGTCACGAAGCACTAGCCCGCCAACAAAATAGAACAGCCAAGGTCGCATAAAGCGACCTTGGCTTAAAAAATAGATTTTTACAAGAAACTACTTGATTTCTACTTCTGCGCCAGCTTCGACAAGCTGCTTCATGGCATCTTCTGCCTCCTGCTTGGAAACAGCGGATTTGACCGGCTGCGGAGCGCCGTCAACGAGGTCTTTTGCTTCTTTGAGACCGAGGCTGGTGAGTACGCGGACAACTTTGATAACGTTGATTTTGTTAGCACCGGCAGCCTTGAGGATAACGTCAAATTCTGTCTTTTCTTCAGCAGCTTCAGCAGCAGCAGGGGCTGCGGCGGCTACGGCAACTGGAGCAGCAGCAGAAACACCGAATTTCGCTTCAAGTTCCTTTACCATCTCAGCAAGCTCCAGAACGGTCATACTCTCAATAAACTTGATTACTTCTTCTTTAGTTACAGCCATTGTATCCTCCATATTTTTGATGTTATTTAGTTATTTTGTTTTTGCTGTCTGATTGCATCAAGTGCGCGTACAAAAGTGCCTGGTACAGCGGCAAGTACACCAACAAAATTTGTTGCCGGGGCATTCATCGAACCGAGCATCTTGGCAATGAGAACTTCACGGCTTGGAAGCTCTGCAAGTGCCTGTATTTCGGCGACAGAAATCATCTTGCCGGAAAGCAAGCCGGCTTTGAGCCTGAAAGCGGCCTGCTGATCCTTGGCATGCTTCGCCAGAACCTTGGCTGCAGCGACCGGATCAGTATAGGTGATTGCAATAGCGGTCGGTCCATTGAAATGCGATACCAAAGCGGCTGCATCGGTGTCTGCGGACGCAATTTCGAGCAGGGTATTCTTGACAACCTTGTACTCGACTGCAGCGACACGCAGATCATTTCTGAGTGTCGTCGCCTTCTC
>JAGFXN010000242.1 GCA_017861215.1 Deltaproteobacteria bacterium
AGCCAGGTAACCCAGAATATTACCGTTGAAAGGCTTAACCAGACGATCGGCACGATCAGCTTTTCGACCTCTTCGCTACGAGTCGGCAGCACAACCACAGCCAGCGCCACAGCGACCTCCGCTCTTACGGTGACCTTCAGCTCACTGACCACAGGTGTCTGCACCGTCAGCGGCCCCAACGGCGCAACCGTCACCGGCCTGACCGAAGGCATCTGCACCATCGCTGCCGATCAGCCGGGCGACACCATTTACAGCGCCGCCCCCCAAGTCTCCGAACATATCACGTCCGCCGTCTATCCGGTTAAGGTCGACAGCAGCGGGGAATATAAACTTACACTCCAATACGTCTATGACGCGGCAGCAGCCACGGATATCATCAAAACTGCCGCCACAACTCTGGTTACTAACTTCTCAGCACACCTGCCCGTTAATGTGACCCTGATGGGTGGCTATACGGACGAGGCCTTTAGTATCAGAACCGGGTCCAGCACTACCGTCATCGACGGCAGTCTGAAGATCTCCGGGGGGACGCTCAGAGTGGAGCGGATTGTCGTCCGCTGATGTTTGTATTGCTTGGGAAGGCTTAGATAACTTCTACGTACCCAGCGAAACCTCAGCAGAAAGCGGAGTAGGGGAAGGGTTGCGCCTTACCAGAGAGGCCGCAACATAAATAACGAAAGCCGCTTCCCATAAAAGGGGGAGCGGCTTTCTTGATTAACGGGCAAAGAGGCATATATAAAACGACACCCAGCACCTGAGCTATCTCTGCCGGCAAACATCCGTAAATACTTGCAGCGTTGGCTGTATAACAAACCCGACCGTAACCGTTACCAGCAGAAGACATTCACCCCTTGACCTGTCGGCCATGTTTGGCTCATAATTCCAGCCATGAATCTTTTCCTCCACATCTGCTGCGGACCGTGCGCCCTCTACCCTCTACGGGAACTCCGCAAAGCCGGCAACAGCGTCACCGGTTTCTTTTTCAACCATAATATCCACCCGTACCAGGAGTATCAGCGGCGGCTGGACGCTGCCCGGGAAATGAGCCGCAACGAGGGGCTGGAGCTCATCTGCCGGGATGAGTATCTGCTTGAGGAGTTTCTTGCCGCAGTCGCCCCACTGCCGGCAGAGCGCTGTCACTACTGCTACTTTTCGCGGCTCGATGCCGCTGCCCGGCAGGCTGCCGCACTCGGCTTTGACGCCTTCACCTCGTCCCTGCTCTACAGCCGTTACCAGAACCATGAGCAGATCCGCACCGCCGGAGAGCGGGCGGCAGAACGCCACGGCATCCGCTTCGCCTATGCGGATTTCCGCCCGGGGTGGCAGGAAGGAATACGGCTTTCCAAAGAGATGGGGCTCTACCGCCAGCAGTACTGCGGCTGCATCTACAGCGAAAAAGAGCGCTACGCACCGGCCAGCGGCAGAACGTAAATGACCTCCATCGGCAGGACGCTCATCATTCTCGGTCTGCTCGTTGCTGCCGTCGGTGCGCTTCTCACCCTGGCCGGGAAGATCCCGTGGCTGGGCAGACTCCCCGGCGACATCTTCATCAAGAAGGAAAACTTCACCTTCTTCCTGCCAATCACCACCTGCATCCTGCTCTCTGCACTGATCTCCTTCATACTCTGGCTGCTGCGTCGATAGACTCTTGCGTTTCCCTGTCAACATGCTAATGTTCAGATAGTGAGTAACCGGCACCAAATAGACTACAGGAGGCAAACCATGTTCGAACTTTTCGAAAAAGCGGTGCTTACCGGCATCGGCGCACTCTCGCTCACCCAAAAAAAAGGGGAGGAACTTCTCGGCGAACTCAAGGAGAAATACAAGTTCAGCGAGGACGAAGGCAAGGCTTTTATCGACAAAATCCAGGGAGTTGCCAAGGAAACCCGCGAAAAGATCACCGAAGCTGCTGAAGCCGAAGTAAAAAAAACCGTGGAGCGTATCGGTCTTGTGTCGAAAGATGAATTCGATAAACTGCGGCAAAGAGTCGAGGCCCTTGAGAAGTACCCGGAAACCGAAACTCAGGAGTAGTCAGTGAATCTGCTGCAGCTCAACCGCAACATCCGCAGTATAAAACGCTACCGGCAGATTGTCCGCGTGCTCTTCAAGTACGGTTTCGACAATCTGCTCGCCTATCTGAATCTCACCGAATTTGTTGCCCGCTGGCGACGCCTTTTCCGCAGCGAAAGATCGGCCTTTGTCGAACTGACTCAGCCGGAACGGATGAGGCTTGTACTGGAAGAACTCGGCCCAACCTTTATCAAGTTCGGGCAGTTTCTTTCCACCCGCTCCGACCTCCTGCCGCTGAACTATGTCGAAGAATTTGCCAAGCTGCAGGACAATGTCCCGCCGTTCTCTTTTGCCGAGGTAACCGCCGAACTGCAGCGTGAGTTCGGCAGTGACATCGCCGCGCTCTTTTCATCGTTCACCAGCGAGCCGATGGCCGCCGCATCGATTGCCCAGGTTCACCGTGCCGTGCTGACGACCGGTGAAGAGGTGGTTGTCAAGGTGAGGCGACCCGGCATAGTCGACCAGATCGAGACCGATATTGAAGCGCTGATGCTCCTGGCGATGATGGCGGAGAAGCATCTCCCGCACAGCGATCTTTATGACCCGGTGGGACAGGTACGGGAGCTGGCGCGCACCATTCGGCGGGAGCTGGACCTGTCGCTCGAAGGGAGAACCATCGAAAGGTTTGCCGCAAATTTTGCCGGCGACAGCACGGTCTATTTCCCGAAAGTCTATTGGCAGTTTACCACCAAGGCCGCTCTTACCATGGAGCTGATTGAAGGCTTGAAGGTTTCGGATGTGGAAAGTCTTGCCGCGGCCGGCTACGATCTGAAGCTGATTGCCAAACGGGGGGCGGACGCTTTTGTAAAGATGGTTCTGCAGCACGGCTTTTTTCATGGCGATCTGCACCCCGGCAATATCCTGATCCTTCCCGACAACGTCATCTGCATGTTCGACTTCGGCATGACCGGGAGAATCGACCCTTTCCTCAAGCGCTATCTGACCGACATCCTGCTTGCCATCCTGAGACGCGATGCCGAAGAGGTCATTTCCCTCCTCATCTATTCGGGAGACATCACCGACAGCATCAATATCAGGGCGCTGCGGCGTGACATCTCCGAGTTCATCGATACCTATTACGAAA
>JAGFXN010000243.1 GCA_017861215.1 Deltaproteobacteria bacterium
CACCGGGATTGGCCTTTGTCTTCAGCATCAGCGGCGTTACCGAGCCGACCAGGACGACTCTGGCGACGCGTTTGGTGCCGTGACGGCCGATGTAGCGGGCCACCTCGCCGCCGCCGGTGGAGTGGCCGATCATGGTTGCGCCATGCAGGTCGAGCGCTGCGAACAGTTCTCCAAGGTCGTCGGCATAGGTGTCCATATCGTTGCCTTCCCATGGCTGGCCGGATCGGCCATGGCCGCGGCGGTCATGGGCAATGCAGCGATAGCCATGGGAAGCAAGAAAGACCATCTGGGATTCCCAGGCATCCGCATCGAGCGGCCAGCCATGGCTGAAAACGACCGGCTTGCCCGAGCCCCAATCCTTGAAATAGATTTGCGTACCGTCCCTGGTGGTGATCGTACTCATGATAAAACCTCCCCTTGGTTGCCATGCGACGCAGGAGTGCGCCGCAGACTGATTTCATGCATGTTTTAATTTAGATTCCCCAGCAGCTGCCGCCCGGCGGACGTACCCAGGCCGTGGCGAAGCGCCGGCCACGGGGAATCAGCTGCCGGTTACAGTTGTCCCTGTTGCTCATTATCTGCCGAGGGCGCGAGTGTCAGAGCAATTTTGCCGCCTCGCGCGCTGCGATCACGACCGGATCCCAGACCGGTGAAAAGGGTGGAGCGTAGCCAAGATCGAGATTGATCATCTCCTCCACGGTAAAGCCGGCATGAAGAGCGGTCGCCAGGGTATCTATCCGCTTGGCCGAACCTTCCATGCCGACGATCTGGCCCCCCAGCAGGCGGCCGCTGCCTCTTTCAGCCAGTACCTTGACAGTTATTTCTCCGGCGCCGGGATAGTAACCCGCCTTGGTCCGGCTCTTTATGACGGCGCTTACCCATTCAATGCCCAAGGCACTGAGTTCCTTTTCCTGAAGACCGGTACGGGCAACTTCCACCTGACAGATTTTTGTGACGGCAGTACCCACCACTCCGGGAAACGTGGCATAGCCTCCTCCCAGGTTGATGCCCGCTACCCGCCCCTGGCGGTTGGCGACTGTGCCGAGAGCGATATACATGGGTCTGCAGCTGATGAGGTGAAACGACTCGGCGCAGTCTCCCGCAGCCCAGATGCCGGCAATCCCGGTTTCCATCCGCCCGTTCACCCGGATCGACCCTTTCTCCCCGAGAGGGATGCCGGCCGCTGCGGCAAGCCCTGTGTTGGGCCGCACCCCGAGGCCGAGTATCACCAGATCGGCCGGCAGGCTCCGTTTATCGGTCTTGACTCCCGTAACCTTTCCCTTCTTTGTCACGAAATCCGTAAGCGTTTCCTCCAGGTAGAGGGTCACGCCCAAATCCCGCAGCGCCTGGGAGACCAGGCGCCCCATATCCGCATCGAGGGTATTCATCACCTCTGGAGAATGGGTTATCAGCGACACCTCAAGACCACGCCTGACAAGGGCTTCCGCCATCTCCAGGCCGATGTAGCCGCCGCCAACAACAACCCCTTTTCTTACTGTTCCTGTATCGAGAAGGCGGTGCAGCTCCACTCCGCTCTGCAGGGTATTTACCCCGCAGATGCCGCTGGCGTCGGCGCCGGGGAAATCCGGGCAGACAGGCACCGCGCCGGTCGCGAGCAGAAGCCGGTCATAGGGTTCCCACCAGACTTTCCCGTTTGGCAGCTGACGAACACGGACTCTTCCGCCAGCCGCATCGATTTCTTCGACTTCGTGACGAATACGGACGTCAATCCCATCCCGCTCCCGGAATTTTTCCGGAGTACGGATAATAAGTGCATCTTCCTTGTCGACAACCCGGCCGACATAGTAGGGAATCCCTCAGGCGGAATAGGAGGTGTGGGAGCTCCTCTCGAAAACGATGATCTCGAGGTCAGGGCGGCGGCGTTTGGCCTGGGATGCGGCACTCATCCCCGCCGCATCGCCGCCGACAACAATCAGCCGGTCAGCATGCTTTTTCTTCATTATTCCTCCCGCGTGTAGAGCTGTGTATTGAGAAGCAGCAGCCTTTACCTGCGCAGCGGTGCAGTGCAGAAAGCGCCGGCAGTTGCCGCGCGTCGGGCGCACATTGGCCGTGGCGACACACCGGCCCCTGAGTATGCATTCCCAGTCATGCAGTTACTTTATCAAGGTAACTATAGAAATTGATTGGACGGATAACAGTTCGATTTTGTCTGATAAAAGAGAAAGGAATTTGCCTGTCATGGCTTCAGGTTTTGTCCTACATCACCTGTGGCTGTGATTGCGGCCGTTGGTTACTTTTGACCGCGTCTACAGCCTGACCTGCCAGCTGCCGGGAGCTCGACGGTGAGTTTTGCCATCTTCTCGACTATTTCCTGGACAGACTTTTAAACACGACGACCAGTACCACCAGTACGGCGAGCACCGCCCAGAGCCCCATCCCTCCGCTCATCCATCCCAATATACGGTTCATTATGTAATAGCTCCTTTGTTTGCATTGCTGCCGGACAGCCCCTGGAGTATCAAGAGCGTGAACAGAGGCAGCTTTTTTTCGTTTCTTATGATGTCACGTCGCCACGGAGTATCTTTTCATGCATCTCGATGGTCAGCGTCTCAATTCGCTGACTCAACTGTTGCGCCAGTTCGGTCAGTTCCGTGTTCTTCTGCAGCAGTTCCACCATCTGATCCGCCTGTTGAGCAGCCAGCACCAGATGTTTTTCAGTGGCCATGGCAAGGGCCTCCCGGTGCTGCGCATCGGCATCGGCATGAACTTTGTCCCGGTCCGCCTGCCGCGTCTGTGCCAGCAGGATGAGCGGCGCCGCATAGGCTGCCTGGAGGCTGAAGGCCAGATTAAGCAGGATGAAGGGATAGATGTCGAACCGGGTGAAGCCGAAAGCGTTGATGCCGATCCAGACAGCAACGATAACCGTCTGTGTCACCAGAAAAACGGGCGTTCCGAAGAAACGGGCAAAGGCTTCGGCCTTGAGGGCGAACCAGCTGTCACCATATACCGAGGCAAGATGAACGTGTGGCTGGTGAAATCGGAAATAATCCTCAGGCGGTTTTCCCGGCGAGATGAGCTCAGGCCCGGCTGTCGTGGTGTTTTTCTTCATTGTCAATCTCCGCGCAAAATGTACATTTGATCGGTATCATGAAAATGCACGGGCAGCGTGCAGTTCTGCGCTGCATGC
>JAGFXN010000050.1 GCA_017861215.1 Deltaproteobacteria bacterium
CAGCGCGGTGCGGATCGTGCTCTGCACCCGATTGAACTGCAGGGCGCCGAAATTCTGCGCCACCATGGTCAAGGTCGCCACATTGAGCCCCATGACCGGCAGCAGCACGATCTGCTCGATGCGGGTGGCGATGCCGTAGGCGGCCATGGCTTCTTTGCCGAAGCGCCCCACGTACCAGTTGATAACGAAAATGCCGACCGCCACGGTCAGCATGGTGAGGCTGGCGGGAAAACCCTGCTTAAACAGGTCGCGAAAGAGAGACAGCCGGGGGCGGTAGCCAGCCAGGCCGAGGTGGCCGAGCAGACCGGTCTGCAGCGCGCGGCGATGCAGATAGACGCCCCCCATAGCCTGGATGGTAACGGTTCCCCAGGCGATTCCGGCCAGACCAAGAGGAGGGAGGCCGAAGCCGCCGTAGATGAACCAGGGGTCGTAGATCAGGTTGAGCAGGAAGGCGAGAATCAGGAAGTTGCGGAAGCTTTTCGTGTCGCCGCTGGCGTTGAGAATCGAGTTATGGGCCTGGTTTATCACGAAGAAGACAGCGCCGTTGAACATCGTCCCCATATAGGCTATCGCCAGCTCCAGGTATGTGCCGTCGGCGCCGAGCAGGCGGAAGACGGGAGGCATGACCAGCCAGCCGGCCAGGGTCAGCAACAGGCCGTGGAGAAGGCCGAAGCTGATTGTCTGGGCGGCATAGAGCGACGCCTCGTCACGCTTCCCTGCTCCGAGAGCATGTCCCATCACGGCGGTGGCGCCGGTGGAGATGCCGCTGGCCACGGCAATGATCAGGAAAAAGAGCGGGAAAGAGAGGGAGACGGCGGCCACGGCCTCGGTGGAGATCCGCCCGGCATACCAGGTGTCCACCACGTTGAACATGGTGTTGAAGAAGAAGCCGATGCCGACCGGAATCGCCAGCCTCCGCAGCAGCGGCCCCACCGGGTTGGTGAGGAGGTCATGGGCGGCGCGCATCACCAGCCCCGGGGAGAAAGGGTTCCTGAGCGGCTCTGGCCGGAGGGCAGAGCCGCCGGAGCCGCTCCGCGTCGTTCCTGCCGAGGTAACCGTACCCCTTGATAGCCCGCCGTCCGCCGTAAAAGAAGCCCTGCCCTCGCAGGCCGTTAATCATGCGGATAATAGTCAGGCGGCACGGAACTCCTGTCGGGCTGTGACGGCGGGCTGGCATTCCGTATCCTGTAGCGGTTCACCCGGCCGGGAATCTGGTTGCCTTTTGCATACATGCATTGCACATAGGCATTATCATAGCGCTGCTGTGCTTCCCAGCCATATGCCTGCCCGGCACTGGCACCCGAAGCCGTGCCGACAAGCAGTCCGCTGCCGGCGCCGATCGCCGCGCCTTCGCCCGCATGGCCGGAAGCCCCTCCCAGGAGCGCACCGGCGCCTGCGCCGATTATCGTCCCGACGGCAGCACTCGTGGCAGTATTCTGATTGATCGTATCTTGTGTCGAGATGCCAGTGCGCTGCCCGGCCCACTGCCTGCAGATCATGTCATCGGCCTGGAATCGTTCGAACGGTTTCCCCGGTGCGGGCAGCACCAGCACGCTCGGTCCAGTCGGTACCGTTGCACAACCGTTCAGCACAAGAACTGCCAAAAATATGATATTTCTCTTCATCCGTTTGCTGATCATACTTCACTCCTTTTCCTCCGTTGGATTTTCAGGAGGAACGACCTTCAGCCACCCCTGCGGACATCTATTTACGTCGGGATAATATCCTTTCGGATCCGGGCAGAAGTACCAGTATTGAGGTGTTTCGGGCTGTGGCGCCGGTTGCACATAGATGTCTGGCGTTTCCGGCACAACAACCGGCGGCTGCGGATAATACGGGTAGTAGGGATAATAGGGGTAATACGGATAAGGCCCCCACCATCCCGGCCCGACATACAGGCCGAAACTGCCGCCATGGCCGCCATGGCCGCCGTACCCGCCATGGCCGCCATACCTGCCCTGGCCACCATGCCCGCCCTGGCCGCCACCACCACGTCCGCCACCACGACCACCCTGATCTGCCAAAGCAGGCTGGGTGTGAATCAACAGCACCACCAGCAAAGCAAGGACGATGCGCATGATCTTGTTCATATGGGCCTCCCCGGGTTCTTCATGACGCCTCTCCCGGCGGCTACCTGGCGGGAGAAAGAATCCGCTTTTATTATACTACGATTTGCAGGGCATGGAGCTGCAAAAATGAAGAAGAAAATCTGTTGCTGCGTTTTGTAGTGACGATGCGGTCGGCCTGCGCAAGAACATGTGCTTGCTGCGTGCCAGCGGGCTGTTGCAGTTGGGGAGACCGTACGAAATATCTGGATAGAGATCACAACTCCCCTGCCGCCCGCTGTACCCTCGCTCTGGCCACCTGATAATCGAAAAGCGCCTGATAATGATCACTCCTGGTCTGACTGAGCAGTGTCTGGGCATCGATAACCTCGGTTGCTGTGCCGATCTGGGCCTTGTAGCGGTCGTTGTTGATACGCAGGTTCTCTTCACTCTGTCTGATGGCACTTCTGGTGAGTTCAATCCGTTCCCGGGCAACCGTCAGATCGTTTTGCGCAGTCTGGATTTCGAGGCGATACAGCTCCTCGATTTCTTTGAGCCGGTCCTTCTCTTTTTCAAGCAGCTTCACCGCCTGTCTCTGGCGTGAGGTAGTCGCCATGCCGTCGAACAGGTTGATTTTCAAGCCGACGGTGGCGCCGACCATGGTCTGCTCAACGGCTTTGTTGTTCTGCAGGTAGTCGATGCCCGCCCTGACGAAAATCTCCGGGTAAAACTCTTCCCTGCTCTCCTCCACGGAGGCTTCCCCAGCCTGAATCAGGGATTTCTGGGCGGCGATCTCGTCACGTTTGCCTACCGAGGAGTTGGCGGGAGGCGTCTGTGGCGCAGCAAGTTCCTCCTCAGAGAGAATCGCCCGGAACTCGGGGGGGCTGCCGGTGAGGTAGTTGAGCAGCAGCCAGCTGTTGCTCAGCTGGTTGTTGACCGCCAGCAGCTTCTGCCTGCTGGCGGTCAGCTTTACCTCCGCCTGGAGGAGATCGTTTCTGGTGGTGACCCCCTGTTCGTGCAGAGTCGTGGCCATCTTCAGGTGCTGCTCACGCTGGGCCGTTTCATCCCTGGCTACATCAACCAGTTTGAGCGACTGCAGAATGGCGTAGTAACTGTTGATGACCTGCAGGGAGATATCCTGCCTGACGGCGCTGATAGCCGAGGCAGCGGCGCTTTCCCGGTGGAGTGCCTGCTCTTTGCGACTGCCTCTGCGGCCAAAGTCGTAGAGGGTATGATAGACGCCGATGGAGGCATAGGCAAAATCAGGCTGCTGTGTCTGAAAATTGCCGCCGGCAGTCTTGATCGCCTGGGGATCAACCAGGCCGCTATAGCCGGCCTGCAGGTCGATTTTCGGCAGGTAGCCGCTCTCGGCAAGGGCGACGTTTTCCGCCTGGATGCTGCTGTCGTGAGTGGCGACCTTGAGCGCAGGGTTGCTGCGCAACGCCATCTCCAGGCAGTCCTTGAGGGAGAGTGCCGCCGCAGCTGCCGGTGCCTGAGACAGCACTGCAATGGTGATAGCCATGAGTGAGAGCGGTACAACTACTGGAATGCGGAACATGCGGGCTCCTTTCAGCATCTTAATTTGCGGAGAATTGTCGTCAGGGTTTCAATCTCTGCCGCAGACAGCGGCGCCAGAATTTTCCGGTGCAGCTCCTCGGCCAGTGGCGTCAGCTCCGCTTCCAGTTTTTTCCCCTTGGCGGAGAGGGAAATTCTGTAAGCGCGCCGGTCATCGGGATGGGGGAGGCGTTTGAGGAGACCTGCCTGCTCGAGCCGGTCGATCAGTCCGCCGATGGTGGTGCGGTCAATCTGGCTGCGGTTGGAGAGTTCAATCTGGGTGAGTCCGTCCTCTTCCCAGAGGAAGCGGAGCAGGCCGAACTGCTGCGGCGTCAGATCGTATCTTTCGAACTGCTCCTTGTAGATGGCACAGGCCCGTTGATAGGCCTTTGACAGCAGGAAGCCGACACTGCTTGCTACTTCAGTCATTGTGAGCCTCTTGTTTGATCCCGGAGATGGTGCGGATAAGTAATTATACAGATTATCAGTATGCTGTCAATGAGAGGGCGGTCAAAGGGCAAATGGCGAAAGGCGGTAGGGTTTCTTTTCCTTTCGCCTTTAGCCCTTAGCCTGAATTGTGGGCGAAGCAATCATTTCATACCGTAGAGCCGTTGATAGAGAGAGGCAGTAGCAAGCACCTTTTTTACGTACTCCCTGGTTTCGCCGAAGGGGATGCTCTCGATAAAATCTTCATCCGGGAGGCCGGCATAGGTCTTCAGCCAGCGATTGACATTGTGTGCGCCGGCATTGTAGGAAGCGATGACGGCAATCCGGTTGCCGTTATATTTGTCAAGCAGTTCGCGGAGATGTTTTGAGCCGAGCCTGATGTTCAGTTCCGGGTCGTAGAGCCGTACCGGGTCGATCTTTTTGGCGTGCATGACCATGGCCGCAGTATCCGGCATCAGTTGCATCAAGCCGCGTGCGCCGACCGGGGATTTTGCCGACGGGATAAAAGCACTCTCGGCACGCATGACGGCATAGGCAAGACTCGGCTCGATGCCGGCCTGTTCCGCATACTTGACGATGAATTCCCGGTAAGCCTGCGGATAGAGCAGCGACCAGGCACTTTTGTCATCCGGCGACTGCTTCTGGAGCGTCTGGGTATAAATGTTCATGGCGCCGTTGTAATTGCCGAGCTCCAGGTAAAGCCGGGCCAGTGCAGCGTCATCCTTGTTCTTGCCAAGTTTCTTTCTGCCGGCGGCAAGTTCAATGGCGGCGTCATCAAGCATTCCGAGTGCAATGAGCGCCTTGACCCGCTCGTAGGCGTCAGGCAGCGGTAGACTCTCTGCAAAATCCGCTGTCAGCCGGGGCAGGGTCTCTGCTGCAGCTGCGCTACTCTTGCTCCTGAGCTGTAGAGCATAAAAACCGAAAGGAAACTCTTTCTGCAGGGCGGCATGGCTTTCCGCGGCCCCGATCAATTCTCCGGCGGCAGTCAGCGAGCGCCCCTGCCAGTAGAGAGCTCTTTCCCGGTAATCATCGCTGCTGAGCAGTTTTTTGAACTGTTCGGCAGCAGCCGGGAATCTACCGGCAAGATAGTTTCCCCAGCCGCTCTCCCAGATTACCCTCTGTTTCAGGGATGTTTTCGGGTACCTCTCCAGCAGATTGCCGAGCAGTTCAACTGCTTCAGCCGGTCTGTTCTGGAATTTTCTGATGAAGGCGGCATCAAGCAGGGCATCGTCGGCTTCGGCACAATCCGGGAAAACGATCGCAATCCGGCAGTAGGCGAGGAAGGCTTCTTCATCCCGACCGCTTTTCTCAATGGCGCGTGCCATAAGCCAGGATGCCTCTGATCTGATTTCAATTTTTGCTGCCGACGCCGCCAGCTCTTTGAGGCTCTGTTCCGCCTCATTATAGCGGCGCGCTTTCAGCAGGGTCTGGCCGATCTTCAGCAGCAGGCGGTCGCTGAAATCCTTCTTCTCCGCTGTTAACGTGATGGCGCGGAGTGTTTTCAGCGCTGCATCGTAACTGCGCAGGTCATAGAGGGTGCTGCCCCGCTTGTACAGTTCCTGGGGTGTGTAGGCAGGGACGTCTGTGCCGGCGGCGGCAAGCCGCTGCAGATCATGTTCCGCTTTGCCCGCTTCGGCAGAGGCAGGGGAGTTGAGCCAGAGTGACCGGAGGATTTTCACGGCTCCCGGCAGATCGCCGCTCTGCTCACGACAGAGAGCACTCCGGTACGCAGCGTGCAGCGCATCGCCGCCCGCGGCATACCTGGCGATGAATTTCTGATAGAGGCTGTCTGCTTCCGCATAGCTAGCGCTGCTAAAGAGAATATCAGCCTGCTGCTGCAGAGACCTTCTGGCAAGGGGGGATTCCGGGTATTCCTTGAGCAGGGTTTTCAGGGGCTGCAGCGCTTCCAGCGGCCTGCTCCCCTGCAGCAGTGCCTTTGCCTGGTAGTGCAGGGCATAATCAGCCAGCAGCGGGTATTTCGCGGCGGCCTTGCCAAGGAGAGCGGCCGCTGCGTCGCTGCGTCCTCCCTTGAGCGCCGCTATCCCCAGGAGCAGGTCGCGCTGACCGTTTTCCGGAGCTTGCGCCGCAAGCTGCGCCGCCGAGGAATAGTTGTTCATTCTTAGCTGTTCTGCGGCAGCAGAGAGAGGATTGCTGCTTTTGGTGCGGAGTTCGTCTCCGGCAGCGGGAAGCGAGAGCAGCAGCAGAGTGCAGATGGCAGCAGCGGAACGGAGACGCATTGAAACTCCTTGGGGAACTGGTAAAATACAATAGTAGCCTGACGAAGCTCTCTATGGCAAAAGGAATTTGACATTAGCAGTGAAAGAGGCGAAATTGCGCTCCTGTCCGGCATTTTCTCCAGACAGGATTTTTCAGGGAATAATATGGCCTTCAAAAAACGGCAGCAGTCGCGCGGTAAACAGCAACAGCATGTACGGAGTATCCCCGGCACACTCTCGGTGCATCGGGACGGTTTCGGTTTTGTCGCCCCTGATGGCGGTGGCGATGATGTCTTTGTTCCCGCCCGCTATCTGCGGGAAAACATTCACGGCGACAAGGTTGATGTTGAAATTGTCAGTGCCGGCAGGGGCGGGAAGAGGGAAGGGCGGATCGCCGCAACCAGGGAGCGTGCTGTCAAACGCATCGTCGGCATTTTCCGGCTGCGCAGCAGCGGATCGCTGGTGCAGCCGGATGATGACCGGCTCCCCTGGCTCGTCATTCCTCAAGCTGCCGGCGGCGGGGCGCGGGAGGGCGAAGTAGTCGTGGCGGAGATTGTTTCCTATCCTGCTGACCGCCATCCGCCCACCGGCAGGATTGTCGAAGTGCTCGGCTCTCCTGATGACCCTGAAGTAGAGCTGTTGACGGTCATCAGGAAATTCGAGCTGCCGAACCAGTTCCCTGACAAGGTCCTGCACTGTGCCGACGGGGTCCCCCAGGAGGTTACCGCAGCCGATCTGCAAGGTCGCAACGACCTGCGCGGCCTGACAACCGTGACCATTGACGGCGAGTCGGCGCGGGATTTTGACGATGCCGTCTCCATAAAGCGCGAAGGGGACAACTTCCGCCTTTGGGTATCAATCGCCGATGTCGCCCACTATGTTCCTCCCGGTTCGCCCCTCGACAAGGAGGCCTATCTGCGCGGGACATCGGTCTATTTCCCGGAGCGCTGCATTCCGATGCTGCCGGAAAAGCTCTCCAACGGCATCTGCTCACTCAATCCGCAGGTGGACAGGCTTACCCTGACCGCCGAGATGCTGTTTAACGGCTCCGGCGAGATCCTTGCCGCAACCTTCTACCCGAGTGTCATTAAAAGTTGCGCCCGGCTCACCTATACGCTGGTCAGCCGCATTGTCGAGCATGATGACCAGGAGGCAAAAACGGAGCACGCCGCTCTTGTCGCCGATCTGCTGCTGATGAAGCAGCTGGCGCTGGCGTTGGCGGCAATGCGCCGGGCACGGGGGAGCATCGATTTCGACCTGCCGGAGGCGGAGATAATTCTCGGCCTCAGCGGCGCACCGGAGGCGATTCTCCGCGCCGAGCGCAACCTGGCGCATAAAATCATCGAATCTTTCATGCTGGCGGCCAACGAAGCGGTCGCCACCTATCTGACGGAGTCGGCGCCGGCTACCCTCTACCGGATACACGAACTCCCGGATCAGGAGAAACTGGCCGCCATCGGTCTCTTTTTCAGCCAGCTCGGCTATGGGGAGCTGCCCGGTGATAACACCGTGAAACCGCGCGATCTTCAGGCACTGCTTGCCCATGCCGAGGGACAGCCTGAAGAGCGGCTGATTAACCGGATGCTGCTGCGCAGCATGAAGCAGGCGCGCTATGCAGCTGAAAACCTCGGCCATTTCGGGCTGGCAGCGCCATGCTACACGCACTTCACTTCGCCGATCCGGCGTTATCCCGATCTTGTCGTGCACCGCATTCTCTCCTGGTTCTTGATGCAGAATGCTGCAGCAGGGCGGGGCAAACGGAGCGGCGTACCTTTCCCCGGCTATCCGGGGCTGCTGGCGGAGATCGGCGAGCATACCAGCAAGCGCGAACGGGTTGCCATGGAGGCGGAACGGGACATCGTCGAACTGAAGAAGGTACAGTTCATGGCCGGCAAGGTGGGCGAGGAGTTTTCCGGTTTTGTCAACGGTGTCTCCCAGTTCGGTTTCTTTGTGGAACTTGATGAACTGTTTGTTGAAGGTCTGGTGCATATCTCCACGCTGCCGCAGGATTTTTACCAATTCATTGAAAATGAGCAGACCCTTGTCGGCGAGAAGACCAAGGTTCGCTACCGGATCGGTGATCCGGTCCGGGTCAGGGTTGCTGCTGTCAGCAAAGAGCGGCGGCAGATCGATTTTGTCCTGGCAGGGGAGGCAGCTGCAGCGGCGACGACAACCGAGGAGTACCCCCGCCGTGCGGTCAAGGGGAAGAGGCCGCAAGGGTGGCAGGGAGCGAAGCCTGCGGCGCCGGGCAGCAGAGGCGCTGCCGGCAGAAGGGACGGAGCAAAAAAAGGCGGCGGCAGGGGGCGACGCGGCCGCTGATATTTTTGCCGATGACACCCATGGCAGTTGAAAAAAATCTTGCTTCTTAGCTCTTTTCCGTGTTAAATACGAAATACAATCAATGTTCACTACTAAAAAGTGAGCTCTCCAGCTCGCTTTTTT
>JAGFXN010000244.1 GCA_017861215.1 Deltaproteobacteria bacterium
CCGGATAGGCGTATGGTTGTCGTACCACAAAGCTGTCCGTGACATCATGGGCATGGGCAAGCCCCAGAAGGTCAAGCTCCAGAGTGGCGATCCCGGTCAGTTCGGCATCAGATTTCAGCCAGAAGTCGTCATCGGCGTTGCAGAAGTATTCCATGCCGACGCTCGTCTTGCCGGGGTCTGGAACCATTGCCGCGCTCCAGTTCTTGAAATTCTGGATGCGGCCGACCCTGACGGCGGGACTGTGAATATAAATCCACTGGTCCGGAAACAGGTGCTCCTTGTCGACAATCAGCACCACAATAAGGAAGGCGCGATAGGAAAGAGCCCGGGCGGCGGCGCGGACTTCTTCGGGGGCCATGGGCTCGAACCGGTCAATCAGTGCCGTGATTGGCATGCTGGAGATGAAATGGCTTGCAGGGATGTCCCGGAGGGTCTCGCCTTCCCTGCAGGTCACCCTGGTGATCCGGCCCTGATCGTGGTGCAGGGTCAAGGCTTCGCTGTTGAGGAGCACCTGGCAGCCGGCCGCTGTCAGACGCTCATGAAAGCGGCGCCACATCATGCCAGGGCCCAATGCCGGATAGTCGAATTCATTGATCAGGCTCTTGGTTTCGCCGCTGCCGAACAGTGCGTTCGTGACCGCCGAGACCAGGGATAAGCCCTTGATCCGCTGCGCGGCCCAGTCGGCTTGAATCTGGTTGCAGGGGATGCCCCAGACCTTTTCCGTATAGGTTTTGAAGAAAGTCTGGTAGAGGCGCTTGCCGAAGCGGTTGGAGACCCACTGCTCGAAGGTCTGTTCTTCGGTGGCGGGAGCAAGCTGAGCTTTGCAGTAACTCATCAGTATCAGCAGGCTCTCTGTTATGCCGAGATTGCCGAGGGTGTTTCTGATGTTGAGAGGATAGGTGTAAAAACGGCCCCGATAGAAGATGCGCGACATCCGGGGGACCTTGAGGAAATCAGCGCCCATCATTTCCTGCCAGAGTCGATTGATGACGTCGATCTTGGTGAAGAACCGGTGCCCGCCGATGTCGAAGTGGTAATTCCGGTGTGTCTCGGTGCGGGCGATGCCGCCGACCTTGTCGTATTTTTCCAGCACCAGCGGTGAAAATCCCGTTCTCAGCAGTTCATGCGCTGCGGAAAGACCCGCTGGACCTGCCCCGAGAATGACGACATTTTTTTCAGACATAGTGATTGGTCCACGCCTGCCGCAGAGGGAAGAATCTGACTGTCAGCAAGACTTTGCGCCGCATCCCGCTCCGTTCATGCGGTGCTCGGCCAAACCGATGGCAAACGCCAGGCCGCTGTACAGGAAGTAAAGCCAGTTCCAGGGGATTACGCGCAGCGCGAACAGCAGCCCGCGTTTGTCCTTGAAAAAGCAGTACAGACCCCAGTTCAGCGCTAACAGGACCGTGACCAGGAAAGCTGCGGGAGCGGCCAGCCACGGCTGCCAGACGGTCGCCGGCAGGATTGCGGTCAGCAGGCAGACGCAGATGACACTCAGACGGCTGGACAGTTTCAGGTTCAGGTCGTTTAACATCCGGCCTTCGCGCAGAATCAACCTGGTCCAGGGAAGCGCACGGTAGAAAAAATCGGCCCGTAACAGCGAAATCATCCCCCAGCGTTTCAGATGTTTGACCTTCAGCTCCTTGACCAGGCGAATCCTGTAGCCAGCCGTTCTGAGACGGTATCCCAGCTCTATATCTTCAATAGAGGGCTGGCGATAGTGTTCGTTAAACCCGGACAGTGCGGTAAAAACCTCGCGACGGATGGCTCCGCAGCCGCTCCAGAAGGTGGATGCTTCTTCGCATGCCGTCTGGTGCACATAGTGATGGAAGAGATTCCGGTATTGCGAGAGAAAATCAGTTGCCTGGGGCTCGTCGTCATAGGAACCGAAAAGGGCCGCCAGACCCGGGTCGCCGCGGAAAACGGCCGCTACCTGGGAAAGGGCATTGCGGGGGATGGTAATATCCGCGTCGATGAAGAGCAGGATATTCCCCACCGCCGCCCGCGCCCCAAGATTGCGCGCCCGGGCCGGACCCTGTGACTCGGGGTTGTGCAGTATTCGCGCACCGAACTCCTTGGCGATTCGCCAGGAGCCGTCCGAATCTCCATCGGCGACAACGATGATTTCAAGAGGCGGGCTGTCAGAGTCGGCTATACTCTGCAGGGAGTTGCGGAAATAGTCTCCGGCGTTATGCACCGGGATGATAATGGAGATTGTCAGTTCCGCCGGGATCGTATCCATGATAGCCGTTGTTATGCCCATACCTTTTTGATAAATGTGTATCGTGTAATTGAATACAAAATCAGGCAAGTAAAGTCAATAAGATACAAGCCAGGAGACTTTTCTGTTCAGCCGGCTATGAAGACGTCATCGCATTTGTGACGCGGCTCATCTCGTGTGGGCTGTCGTAATAGGGACTAAGAGCTTGTCCGTAAATAACGTTATGAGAGATCGCGCCCGGATTTATGGCAGATTTGACCGGGGCGATTGAGCAAAACCGCAGGCGTAGCAAGGCTACGTCGAGGATTTTGTGATTGAGGCGCAGGCAAAGATGACGTGAAGACGGGATGCGAGCCTGTAATGCTTATTTACGGACAAGCTTTAAATGCTGCGGGCAGTCAACATTGTATTGTCAATTGGATGAATTTTAGCTACCTATACATCGGGTACCATGCCTTCAAGGCCCCCTTCCTCCCTGGCAAGGGAATAAATTCCCGGAGGAAGCATCACAAGAACAAGTATCAGGAACAGAAAAGAGACCCCCATGTCCGAGAGTAGTAGAACTTTCTGGATAGGCAGAGACAAAGCAGTGCTTCGTTGCGCAGTGCTGTTGATGGCGTGCAGTGCCCTGGTCTGGCTTGTTTACGAGTTCTGGCGGTTCTTCGCGCAACCTGAAAAGCTTTTCGGCCGGGCTGTGGTCACTGGCGGCATCGACTTGAAACTATTGCAGGGCCTCGTCCAGGGATGGTTCTCCGGGATACCCATCTACAGCATGTCACGGTACGCGGTCTATCCACCGGCGTCACATCTCATAGCGTGGCCGCTTGTCGGCTGGCTCGGTTATGCAGCGAGCAGCCTCCTCTGGACCGCCGTCACTCTGCTGTCGCTGGCCATCCTCGTGAGGCTGTTCGTACGGGAGAGCGGCTGCTCGCCAAGGGCAAAGAGGGCTGGAGGACTGATCTGGCTGCCGCCGTACTGTTTCTGGTGGCATTGGTCAAACCGCACGTTGCCGCGCCTTTCTTCTGGATAGCGTTTTTTGTCCCCGGGAGGGTGCGTCCTGCCCTGCTCATCGCCGGCGGGTATTGCGCCATGACAATCATTGCCGCTTCGTGGCAGGATGCCGGGATCATCACCCTCATGACCGACTGGCTGGCGAACAGTACTGCTACGACGGCAGGCATCGGCTATGCACACTTGCATACCAGCTCCGCCCTGCTTCCCTTCACGAACTCCGGCCTGTTCGGCGCCATGCTCCTACTGGGGGCTCTCGGTGCCTTTGTCTACTCCTGCCGGCGTGCTGACATCTGGCTGCTGATCGGTGTCACGGCACTGATCGCCCGGTTTTGGACGTATCACCAGTGGTATGACGACCTCCTGGTCCTGTTGCCCTTGATTGCACTCTTCCGGGTAGCAAAATCAGCCGCTTGCCCTGCCGCAATCGCCCTGCAGGCCGGCAGCATCCTTGGGGCATGCATGGTGCTGATGCTTGCGCCCGGGGGGCACTTCACCCTCCCCTCTCCCTGGTTAATCGTCTATCAGTCCGTGCTCGTTGCCGTCTGGCTGATCATGCTCGCTTTCCTGGTCCGGCTGACATGGCAGGGGAGAAAAAAAGTGCCGGAAGGGGCTGTACCCCTGTCAGAAATAACCGTCAGCATGCCATAATCAAGGCAGTGCAAGTCCCATGGTGTAAAAAAGAGGGTGACATGAAGAATAAGGGTGCAAAGAAACAGCGTCCGCACGGAGAAAAACGGACTATGGAGAACCGTCTGCCGGAGGAGTGTGCCGGGCAGTCCCGCACCCTGGCTATGGCAGCAATTGCTGCCGGTTTTTTGGCGGGTTTCCTGATCCTTTATTTCCAGCCGCTGAATGATATTTTCGAGAAACATGTCCGCTCTGAAATGGCGACATTTATTAACTGGTATCCGGCAACTTTTGCATTCTATAACAGACTGAGCGGGATTTCCCTGGTGGCGTTCTCTTTTGCTGCCCTGATCTATGTGCTGTACGGGAAACAGGCGATCGATTCTTTTCTGGAGAGTCATTACCGGCGCGTGCTGCTTGTTCTGCTTGGCGGCATCGGGATAGTGGCGTTTTTCGTCTGTTATAATAAATTCTTTCATCTTGACGAAATCGAACATATTCACAGCGCCTGGTATATAAAGAAAGGCTATATTCCCTACCGGGATTTTTTCGAGCACCATAACCCGCTGTTCTGGTTTTCGCTGCTCCCTGTTCTGTATCTGGGCGGCGATTCCGTCAACACCATCCTGCTGGCGCGTCTTTTCATGGGGTGCGTAATGCTCGGCAGCGTCTATTGTGCCTACCTGATCGCCGCTGCAGTATCGAAATCGAAGGAAACCGGGCTCCTCGCCGCGGCGCTGCTGTTTTCCACAACGCTCTTTATCGAAAAAGCCATTGAAATCAGGCCGGATGGACTCCAGGTTCTCTTCGGCATGATTTCCTTGTATTGCCTGATCCGCTTTATCCAGAGTCGGGACACTACCTACATCTTCTATACTGGGTTGTCCGTTGCGCTATCCTTTCTCTTTCTGCAGAAGGCGGTTTTTTTGGTAATCGCCTATGCCGTGATAGGCGCGTACGGGTTTTTCAAACGGGAAATCAGCGTAAAAAGCGCTCTCTGCTTCAGCGGCGGCCTGCTGCTGCCTTTGCTGTTATTCTGGGCATACCTGCACATGACCGGCTCGTGGCGCGACTATTTCCTGACCAACTGGCAGCTGAACTGGCATCACCTGGGCGCACGGGCCATCACCGCAAAACCGTTCAAAGCGATCACCGCTGCCCTTTCCTCCAACCTGTTGCTGGTATTTGCTGCCATAGCCGTCGTCTATATCCTGTTGAAGCAGAAATTTAAC
>JAGFXN010000245.1 GCA_017861215.1 Deltaproteobacteria bacterium
CGCTGCGTACAGTCCCACCGCCCTTTCGTAGAGCGCTATCAGCACGCCGACCGTGCACGGATCGACTTTTGCGACGGTAATGGTCATGGATTCGCGGCCTGCTTCACTGAGTGCCTCTCTTGTTCCCTGCAGGAACCCGGCGAGATAATCGCCGCTGGTTACTCCCGGCTCAACCAGCAGCGGCTCACCAACTCTCTCTTCAAGCACTTCGATGAAGGTGACAAAAAAATTGTTCACCCCTTCACGCAGCTGCTGAACGTAGGCGTGCTGATCGGTGGAGCCCTTGTTGCCGTAGACGGCAAGTCCCTGATGGACAGTCTTGCCGACCAGGTCTTTTTCCTTGCCGATTGACTCCATGACGAGCTGCTGCAGATAGCGGGAAAAGAGCAGCAGCCTGTCTTTGTAGGGGAGCAGCACCATGTCGCGACTGCCGGCGCCGCCAGAGCCGTAATGCCACATCAATGCCAGCAGTGCGGCCGGATTCTTCCTGGTGTCGGCAACCCTGGTGGCAGCATCGCACCTCCTTGCCCCTTCCAGCAGGGCATCAATGTCAATCCCCTGCAGAGCCGCCGGCAGCAGCCCGACAGCAGAGGTGACGGAAGTTCTGCCGCCGACCCAGTCCCACATCGGAAAGCGGGCCAGCCAGCACTGCGCAAGGGCCGTTGCATCAAGCTCACTTCCTGTTCCGGTAACAGCGACGGCATGCCGGGCAAAGTCGAGATTCCGCCTTTTGTAGGCAGCCATTGCTTCGAGCATGCCGTTGCGGGTCTCTTTTGTCCCGCCGCTTTTGGAGATGACGATCGTCAGAGTCTCTGCGAGAGCCGCACCTATCTCGCCGATGACCCTGTCCATTCCGTCTGGGTCGGTATTGTCAAAAAAGTACGGCCGCAGCTGCTCTCCGGCGCCACCAAGGGCTCCAGACACAAACTGCGGACCAAGCGCCGAACCGCCAATGCCGATAATCAGCATCCTGGTAAAAGGGCGACCGCTGCCGGCGGTAATGACCCCTGCATGGATATCACTGGCAAACTCTTTGATAGCGCGAACAGTAAACTCTATTTCGGCAGACATTGCGTCGGACGGCGCCAGTTCCGGTGCCCTCAGCCAGTAGTGCCCGACCATCCGCCCTTCATCGGGGTTGGCGATTGCCCCCTGCTCCAGGGCGGCCATGGCGGCGAAAGACCGCTGCATCGCCGGTTCCATCTCTGCCAGGAAGCCGGCGGCAAAGTTCATCCTGCTGATATCGAGCGACAGTCCCAACTGCGGCGCATCACAGAGATACTCCTGGTATCTCTTCCATGAATCTGCTGACATGAACATTCTCCTCCCGGTTGCCGAATCTGCCGGCAATAATAACACAAATCACTGTTACTACAAGCCGGCCTCATGAAGAACTTTACAGCATTCGGGGGAGATTCCCCTGCTGATTGACACCGGCGCAAAAACTTTCTATACTGTCCGCTTCCTGCTGCCGGATGCGAGTGACTGCTACTGCACCACAACCGAAAAAGGACAGACATTATGCCGATAACCTTAGCACTAGTACTGCTGCTTGTACTGCCGGCATCTCTGCCGGCCGCGGATTTGTCCGCCACTCTCCTGAAAGAGTTTTCAGTCTCAACAAGGGAAAAGCTGAAAGCGG
This sequence comes from Deltaproteobacteria bacterium, assembly GCA_017861215.1. Classification (GTDB taxonomy): domain Bacteria; phylum Desulfobacterota; class Desulfuromonadia; order Geobacterales; family DSM-12255; genus VEOV01. The sequence goes on from JAGFXN010000245.1 coordinate 1,643, forward strand.
CTTCTCCGGGAGCGCTCTCTCTGGAAAAATCCCTGGAACTCCCGGCGTCAGAGCCGATTCAGGGCGATGTCGCAGCTCCCGGGGACATTGACATCGCTCTGCTCAACGAACATCTTCCCGATTCGGATCTGCCTCTTACGCTCAACAGCAAGGTCAATTATTTCATCGACTTTTTTCAGCACAGGGGGCGGAGTTCCTTTGCCCGGTGGCTCTCCCGTTCAGAACGCTATATACCGATCATGAAGGAAATCCTCCGCAAGGAGGGGCTGCCGGAGGACCTGGTCTATCTGGCGATGATCGAAAGCGGTTTCACTCCCCATGCGGTCTCTGTTGCCAATGCTGTCGGTCCGTGGCAGTTCATCTCCGGCACCGGCAAGCGCTATGACCTGAAGATTAATGACTGGATCGATGAACGCCGCGATCCCATCAAGTCGACGGTGGCGGCGGCTCTGTATCTCAAGGAGCTGTACGCACTGTTCAACAACGACTGGTATCTGGCTGCCGCCGGCTACAATGCGGGCGAAAACAAGATTCTTCGTGCCATCAATATGTACGACACCAGGGATTTCTGGGAGATTTCCAAAGGCTCGTATCTGAAGCCGGAAACCAAGGATTACGTCCCGAAGCTGCTTGCTGCCGCAATCATCGCCAAGGAGCCGGCAAAGTACGGCTTTGCCGATGTTGCCTACCTGCCGGCAATGGATCTCGATACGGTTGCAGTCCCGACCCGGACCGACCTCGATCTCATCGCCAGGATTACCGAAGTCCCGTATCAGGCGCTGAAGGAGCTGAATCCGGAACTCCGCCGCTGGTGCACCCCCCCCGACTACCCCAACTATCTGTTGAAGCTGCCGAAAGGCAAAAAAGAGCTCTTTACCGCGGAGTTTGCCAAAATTTCTGCAGAGCAGCGCTACACCGAGCGGATTGCCTACAGCCGCTACCGGGCAAAAAAGCAGGACACTCTCAAAACGGTTGCTACCCGCTTCAACACGACTCCGGAGAGGATTGCCGAGCTGAATCATCTGAAATCTACGGCAAAACTGCGCGGGAAAAGCCTGCTGGTGCCGGTGCAGAGCGCCGTTCCCGCGAAGCCGGCTCATAAAGCCGAACCAAACGAGACAGAACAGACCGCTACCGTCGCGAAAGAAGAGAACCGCTACTATACTATCAAGAAGGGTGATACCCTCTACTCGCTCGCCAAGAGATTCAAGGTTACCACGGCAATCCTGTCGGCATGGAACAACCTGACGGAAAAGGTCGCCCTGAAGCCGGGGAAACGCATCATCGTTGCCAAGTACAGCACCAGGGGCAACGGCTAGATTTACTATAAATACAGTGAAAAGGATTTCCTGAATGTACAACATCATCATCTCCACCGTATTGGGAGCAATTACCTACGCCGCTCTCGCCTTCGCTGCCAAACTCTCCTGGTGGATTGCCCTGATTGCCGCTGTAGCCGTAATGCTCGGCGCATTCGTCCTCATCTCCCGTATCATCATG
>JAGFXN010000246.1 GCA_017861215.1 Deltaproteobacteria bacterium
CCTGTCCCCTCCTTTATCCGCCCATGTACAGATATCCCGAAAAGGACAGGCGGCAGCCTTCCCATCCGGCAGTAATCCTTGTCGAGCTGACCAGCGCCGCTTCATAGAGAAGAACGAAGGCTCAGGGCACGCGAACCCTGCTGCCGCAGATAGTGCACTCCCAGCCGTATTCCTGTTCTGGAGGACAGCCAAAATACTCTGCGCCGCTCCATGCAGTCCGTACGAAGGTCCGCTCTTCTTCGCAGTCAGGACAGAATAGAGACGTCTTCTCCCCCAATTTTGCAGCAGATGCATCCATCATGTTTGCCACCTCCCGTTGTACGCAATCGTCACGGTCAAATCTGTCATAAATCCGGGCGCGATCTCGTAACATTAATTCAATTTTGGTTGCTGATGGTGAGACAATTCACTATGCCGAATAAACAGCTGTACGGTTCATGCCATCATCACGATGGTTTTCCGGAAGCGTGCCAGCGACACGGTAAAGAGTATTGATCCAATAAATACCAGGGCGACGAACTGCGGCCAGACGACCTCAAATCCGGCACCACGGAACAGGATGGCTTGGGCAAGCTTGACGAAATGGGTATTCGGCGCCGCCAGCATGACGAACTGAACGAACTCCGGCATGCTCTCCCGAGGAGTGGTACCGCCCGAGAGGATTTGCAGCGGCAGCAGGATCAGCATCATCAGCAGCCCGAACTGAGGCATGGAGCGGGCAAGAGTGCCGAGAAAGATGCCGAGCGATGTGGTGGCGAAGAGGTGCAGTGCCGTGCCGGCAACAAACAGAGGGATGGAACCTTCGATGGGTACCGAGAGCGCCCATTGAACGACAATGAACAGTGAACAGACGGAGCCTACCAGAGACACCAGCGCCATGGCCCACACCTTGCCGGCCATGATCTCGAAGGGGGTGACCGGCATCACCAGCAGATGCTCCACCGTGCCATGTTCGCGCTCACGAATCAACGCGGCGCCGGTCAGGATGAGGGAGATCATGGTAATTTTGTTGATGAGCTCATTGACACCCCCGAACCAGGATTTGTTCAGCTGTGGGTTGAAGCGCACCCGCAGGGCCAGGTCCACTGCGGGGATTGTGTTTGAACGGTACCCCTGGAGGAAACTGGCGACTTCGCTGTTGAGGATGGTCTGTATATAACCGCTGCCGGTAAAGGCCTGACTCATACGGGTAGCGTCTATGTTGAGCTGGATGGCGGGACTACGTCCGGCCAGCACATCATGCTGGAAATCAGGGGGGATGTTAAGGGCAAAGGTGTCAAAGCCGGCATCCATCCTGGCATCCATTTCCTTCTGCGTGATCAGCACCGGAGTCTTGAAATATGGCGGGTAAAAGGCATCGACAATCCGCATGGAGAGCTGAGAGCGGTCCTCGTCGACGATGGCGATCGGTGCCTTATGCAGGGTCTCCGGCATGGCCGTAGCGGCGCTGTAGATGGAGAGGCTGAAGGCGTAGAGGATCAAAACAAGCATGACCGGGTCGCGCAGTAGGCTGCGAAGTTCCTTGATGCCGAGATTGAGGACGTTGGCCGGCCTCACCGTCAGCGCTCCTGCTTGCGCAGCAGAACGGTCCCCAGGACGATCAAGAGCGGCACTGCCAGCAGCAGCGGGATGAACGATGCGTGAAGATCATGGAAACCAAGCCCCTTGGAAAAAGTGCCGCGGGCTATGGTCAGAAAGTGGGTGGTCGGATAAATCCGACCGAATGCGGCGCCAACCCCCTCCAATGAAGAAACCGGATCGAGCATGCCGGAAAACTGGACCGCCGGCAGAATGGTCAGGACAGCAGTACCAAACAGGGCAGCCACCTGGCTGCGCATGAAGGTGGAGATCACCAGCCCGAGGGCAGTTGCCGCGGTGACATAGAGCAGCGCCGCAGAGGCAAGGGTCAGGAAGCTCCCCTTGACCGGCACCCCGAACAGGACGACCGCCAGTCCGGTCAGCATCAGAAAGTTGAGCATTGCCAGGGCAATGTAGGGCAGCTGCTTGCCGAGCAGGAATTCCAGTCGGGTGACCGGGGTGACGTAGAGGTTGACGATGGAGCCCAGTTCCTTCTCTCGCACTACCGACAAGGCGCTCAGGATGGCCGGGATCAACATCAAGAGCAGCGGGATCACTGCCGGCACCATGGCCGGCAGGCTCTTCACCTCCGGGTTGTAGCGGAAACGGGTCTCGATAGTGGCTGCTCCGGTTGTTGTCAATGAGCCCGGGGTCTGCTGCGCCATGGTTGCCAGCCAGTGGGCGTGCATCCCCTGCACGTAGCCGCGCACCGTTTCTGCACGCTGAGGCATGGCGCCGTCGATCCAGGCGCCGACACTAACCGGCGTGCCCCGCTGCAGGTCACGGGCGAACCCTGGAGGGATCTCGATCGCCAGGCTGATTTCCCCGGCACGCATGCGTTGGTCCAGTTCGGTGTAGTCCTTGATGGGCGGATGTTCGCTGAAATAACGCGAACCTGCCAGGTTGAGCAGATAGTCGCGGCTGGTAGTGGTCTGGTCCCGGTCAAGCGCCGCAAAGGACAGTTCTTCCACATCCATGTTTATACCGTAGCCGATAACCAACATCAGGATTGCGCTGCCCAGCACGGCCAGGGTAAGGCGGATCGGGTCGCGGCGCAATTCCAGAGTTTCGCGCCGGCTGTAGCTGAACATGCGGCGCAGGCTGAAGAAGCCGCCCTGTGCCCCCGGGACCGAGGCTTGTTCCCCGGGTGGCATGGGAACGGCAGCCGTCTCCCCGGTCGCCGTTGCAAGACTCTCGGCTGCCTCATCGGCCGCCTTTTCGAGGTAGCTGATGAACGCCTCCTCCAGTGTGGCCGCCCCGCGCTCTTCGATCAGCGCCGCCGGCGCGTCACTGACCAGCACCCGGCCGGCATGCATCAGCGAGATCCGGTCACAGCGCTCGGCTTCGTTCATGAAGTGGGTAGAGATGAAGATGGTTACCTTGTCCCGGCGCGCCAGATCGACCATGATCTGCCAGAAGGCATCCCTCGCCACCGGGTCGACACCCGAGGTGGGCTCGTCCAGGATCAACATCTCCGGCCCGTGGATCATGGCCACCGCCAGGGAGAGCCGCTGCCGCTGCCCCAGTGGCAGGGCGTCGGGCAGGTTATCCAT
>JAGFXN010000051.1 GCA_017861215.1 Deltaproteobacteria bacterium
GCTCTCAGCCGGTCGGTGCCGATATGCGGTTTGGCCAGCCATTGGATTTCCGGGGGCGCGCCGAACTCGACAAAACGCCGCAGTACGTACCCTGTATTCGGATCGCGCACCCGTGTGGTCAGTTTGCCGTCTGAAAAGGTGCCTGCTCCGCCTTCGCCGAACTGGACATTGCTCTCTTCATCAAGCACACCGTCAAGCCAGAAGCGTTCGACATCACGAATCCGCGCCTCGATGTTCCTGCCACGCTCCAGCAGCAGCGATGCTATGCCGTAATCCGTCAGCCTCAGGGCGGCAAAGATGCCGGCAGGACCGCTGCCGGTGATGACGACTCGTTTCGCCGTGCTGATCTGCGGTAGTGCCGGCTGCTGCTGCCTGACAATCATTTCCAGATCAGGATCGCCGCAATGCTTTTCCCAGAACTGCTGCGGATTCGCAACTGAAAACTCAACAGTGTACACATAGTGGATGCGGCTTTTCTTGCGGGCATCGATCCCCTTGCGGACGATGGTGCAGTTGCCGATCGCTGTCCCGGCAAGCCGGAAACGCTCGGCAATCCGCTGCGGCAGCGCTGCTTCATTGTCGTCAAGGGAGAGTGCCGTGTTGCGGAGCAGGAAAATGGTTCTGTCAGGCAGCACTGGAGAAGTCATCATTTTTCCGGTGCAGCAGCTGTTCGATAAGAACGACAACATTCAGGGGGTGGGTTGATTTCGGGATATGGATCTTTGCCCCCATTTCCGGGGCTTCGAGCAGCCGCGGCGCTCCTTTGAACATGGAGGTGAGGAGAGCGATGATCGGTTCGTTGCCGGCGGCTATTTTGCGGATGGTCATGCAGGTGCTGACCCCCCCCATGCCGGGCATGATCAGGTCGCACACCACCACGTCAGGTCTTTTTTCAAGATAGAGCCTGACCCCCTCGTTGCCGTCGGCTGCGGTGACTACCTGGAAACCGCTTCCGGAAAAGGCGTCGGCAAGTAAATTCAGGAAAAAGGCGTCGTCATCGATGAGAAGAACGGTTGCCGCTGGTTGCTGCATCAAAACCCCGCCTGGCACTATGAGGATAACCCCGTGTACGGCAATTTAAACACAGAGACAAAGAGAATGGTAAGAAAAATCAATGGCATGAAAGAAATTAACCGTAACTCTCTGTGGTGACACCGTTATCTTTGCCGGAGAGCAATAGTTTTTATAAAAAAGGCTGCTTCTTGAGGATACCTTTCTGCGCCGCAGGGAATCTGTGGTGCACCATGTTCTGGGGATACATAGTAGCGGATTCAACCTGAAATTGAAAGAGGGCCGTGCCGCTCGCCGCGCTTTTCTGAATGGAGCTGCTCATCGAGGGGGAGCCGCACCGCGAAGGTGGTGCCGCTCTCATCGCTGCGGGCTACTTCTATCCTGCCGCCGTAATTCTTGACGATTCTGAGGACGACAGAGAGCCCCATGCCGGTGCCTCTGCTCTTTGTTGTGAAAAACGGATCGAAGATGTTCGGCAGGTTCTCCTGCGGGATGCCTTTGCCGCTGTCGCTTACCAGGATGACAGCATCGTTGTTTTCCTGGAGCAGCTCAATCGTCAGCTCTCCGCCGGCTGACATCTCGTGGATGGCGTTCAGGAAAAGATTGGTAAATATCTGCTCAAGTTCTGCCGGATCGGCTTTCAGTTCAGGCATGGTACCGGAAAATATGAACTTTACCTTGATACCCTGAACGGTTATCTGCGGTGTAAAAGCTTCAAGAGCATTCTGGATGACACGTTCGAGTTTTACATCGGTAAGTTCATAGACAGGTCTTTTGGCGGTGTCGAGAAGTTTGCGCAGAGTGCCGTCGACACGATCAACCTCTTTCAGAATCTTTTCGATATACTCCTGCTTTTCCGGGTCATTAATCCCGTCGCGGAGCAACTGGGTGAAAAGAGAAATGGAATTGAGCGGATTGCGTATTTCATGCGCCATGCCGGCTGCAAGGTAGCCGAGTGTCGCGAGTTTCTGCGACTGCACAACCTCGGCATGGGCTCGTGTGAGTGCGGCCGATTCTTTCTCTATTCTGCTTTCCAGTTCCTGATTCCAGGCTCTTATCTCGTTGAGGAGCAGTTCGCGTTCAGCGACTAGTTCCCGGTTTTTGAGCTCTATCTCCCTGGTTCGCAGGACGCTTTCGATTCTTTCAACAAGATTCTGGTTGCTGAATGGCTTGAGAATGTAGTCCGAGGCGCCTGCCTTCATCAGTTCGACAGCAATCTCTTCGCTTCCCTTGCCGGTAAACATGATGACATAGGTGTCATGGTACTCGTTTCTGATTTTCTTCAGAGCTACGAGACCGTCTATGCCGGGCATCATGTAGTCCAGCAGCACCAGTGACGGCTTGAGGCTGGCAACAAGTTCCAGGCCGATCTGCGCATTGTTTGCCGTGGCAACTGTATAGCCGCGGTTTCTGAGGATTATCGCCACCAGATTGAGAATGCTCTCCTCATCATCAATGACAAGAATTGTTGCCAGGTTGTCTGTTTTGGTTTTCATGGCCGCCAAAAAGATGAGCAGCAGAAAGACTGCTGCTCATCAGAGGGAGTTACACGCTCGGTTGCGGTGCTGTTCGGCAGTAAGCAAGACATGGTTTGCAGTTGTGCAGCAGGCCGGCTAGGGGAGACGTACGGTCATGACGGGAATGCGGGCGCCTCGTACCACGCGCTCGGCAGTGCTGCCGAACAGGATGTGATCCATCCCCTTTCTGCCGTGTGTCCCCATTACTATCAGGTCTGCTCCGCATTCATCAGCCTTTTTGACAATCTCATCATAGGGGATGCCGGAGAGGACAAACTTTTCATACGGTGCAAATTCCTTGAGATGGTCGCTGCAGAAGGTATCCATCATCTTCTCAGCGCCAGCGGCTATCTCTTTTTCAAGATTCTCGAAGGAGATGTGCGGCACGTAAAAGCCGCGCAGGTCAACCGGTTCATTAATGACATGAACCAGCACCAGCTTCGCAGAGTACTGTTTCGCCAGAGACAGTGCATAGTCAAAGGCATAATCCGAACCTTCCGAAAAGTCATTGGCAAACAGAATAGTAGAGAACTGCTTCATTGGTGCACCTCCTGTCGCTGATCAGGCAATGAAAAAATCCGGTCAAGTATCGATGTCAGTTCTTCTATCCTGACCGGTTTGTTGATGTACTCGACTGCCCCCAGATTGATTGCTTCAATATAGGATTCAACCCCGCCGTATGCCGTTATCATAATCACATTGATGCCGGGGAAGGACCTGTTCGCTTCACGCAGAAAGGTAATGCCGTCCATCTCGGGCATGTTGATGTCGGTTACGATCAAGTGAATATCGTGTTCGCGCAGATAGTTGAGCGCCTCAAAGCCGTTCGATACGGTGGTAACGATATACCCTTCCCGGGAAAGGAGCCTTGACAAGGCTAGCCGGGCATTTTCTTCATCATCAACCAGCAGTATCCGTTTGCCGTTTTTGGTCAAGCAAAACTCCATGAAACGTTCTTATGCCAAACTGTATCATGGAGTTCTGCCCTGTCAAGTCAACGTGCTTTTGAAATTTTACGCCTGAGTTTTACGGCGGTGAGTAGCAGATTGGCAATGATGGAAACGTACTGAATTTCATCTTCGGAAAGGTTTTGATGGAGGTCGTGTCCAGGGTAATGACCCCGTACAGGTCTTGCTTGCCGGCAATCGGGAAGGAGCGCATGGCATGGTACTTCTCCTCCTGAAGCCCTGCATGAAACCGGAGTCAATCTTTCTGGACACCGTTTTGGCGAATGATCAGGTGTGCGGACTTTCCTGCTTCGCCAAAGGGTTGTAGCGGCTTGCCGTCAAGCTCGGCTTCAACCGAGGCGGCATTTTCAAGGTCGAGGAGAAACATTTTCTCAGCTTTCCATTCCACCAGATCGCCGGCAACAAGATCATACTCCTGCGAAACCGAGCCATCTATGGTTATATTGAGGTGACCGGCACTGACAGCTTTCAGGCGGAGGACAATCCCCTCTTCTGCAGTACCTTCTCCGCTGCTGTTCTGCAATGCCGCTGCCCCAGGCGGAGTGCTGCTTTCCGGGAGAGTCTGCCCTGGTGCTGATGCGGCCGGCGCAATAGCGGCAGGAGGCAGCACAGTTGTCACTGCCTGGCTGTCCGGTGATGAATTCTTCCGGCCGCTTCTGTTGATGAGAGCAACAACAATGGCTGCCAGCACTACTGCGCAGAGAAGGAGAAAAAGGAGTTTTCCTGGTCTTCGGGCGCCGATTGGTTGCCGATCGGCCGGCAGGCGGGGGGAGGCAGGCATCTCCCGCAGCTCATTTTGAGGTGCATCTGCAATCCTGCCGTCCAGCATCCGGACAGTTTCGTCAGGTGAAAGGCCAAGATGGCCGGCATACAGGCGGATGAAGCCTCTGGTGTAGGCATGATTGGGGAGCCTGGCGGCGGCTCCCTCTTCTAATGCTTCGAGGTAGTTTTTGCCGATCCTGGTGATTTTTGCAACATCATCAAGAGATTCACCCTTCTGTTCGCGCGCCTCTTTCAGCCTCTGTCCGACCGCCTGCAGCGGCAGTTCCCGGGTAACAGTGCGGTCATTTGCAGGGGGAGGAGATTTCATTTGAGAAGGTCAAGATGTTCCCGGGAGAGCAGAGCCAGGTCAGAGTCCGGCGCGATCCTGATAACCTCCCTGAAAGCCTTGACGGCAGCTTTTTTGTCTCCCTGCTTCATGCTTGCCTGACCGAGGCTGTAATGTGCCTGCAGATAGTCAGGATAAAGTTCTATGGCCTTGCGGTACTCGACTATGGCCAGGTCTATCCGGTCGCTGGCATAGTAGACCCTGCCGATAGTGTGCCGTATCATCGGGTCGAGCGGATAGTCGGCTGCCAGAGGCCGGAGAATTGCCATTGCCTGCTTGAAGTCTCCCTTGCTGTAATAGGCAAGAGACAGGTTAATGCCCGCTGCCGACTGGTTCTGATAAAAGATGTCTTCAGTGACGAGCTTCAGCTGGTAGATGGCATCATCCCAGCGCTTCATTTCGAGGTAGGTAACTGCCAGGTTGTTTCTTGCATCAGAATAATCCGGTTTCAGGGCAATTGCCCGCAGATATTTCTTTTCAGAAATCTCCAGCTTGTTCTTCCGGAAATATGCTATGCCGAGATAATTCTGCAGTTCATGGTTGTCGGGATCGATCTTTTCTGCTGCGGTAAGCTCGACGAGAGCACTGGTAGTATTGTTTTCGCCAAGATACGAGAGTCCCATCTGGAAGTGATAGGACGCCTGCTTTCTGGATGCTGAACCGAGAGCACAGCCGGCAAGTAGCAGTACAGCCAGAGCTGACATTATAAACCGGGAAAATTGCTCTTTCACCTTGACCCCTTACTGAAGGCACGGCCCTTCAGAACAGCTCTTGTAGAAACATAACAAAAATATACGGATAAGTAACAGAATATCCATTACTTGTCAATCAGCGTACCCTGACGGCGTCTCGTTTTGCTTGAAGCCCACTGCTGTTTGTCTTACTATGCGCTCGACAACAGGAGCGTTATGGAAAAAATTGACATTAAAAACTTCAATATGCGTGAACTTGAGGCGTTCCTTTCCGGACAAGGGAAGGAGCGTTTTCGTGCCACCCAGATTTTCAAGTGGATCTATCAGCTGGGGGCGCTTTCTTTCGCCGAGATGACCAACCTTTCCAAGGATCTGCGCGCCGAACTTGAAAAGACGGCAGTGATAAGCACCCTCCTCCCGACCGCGGTCGAAGAGGGGCGTGACGGTACCAGGAAATATCTGTTCACCCTTGATGACGGGGAGGCGGTGGAGTCGGTTCTTATCCCTGATGAGGGGCGCAATACCCTCTGTATTTCCACGCAGGTAGGGTGTGCCATGGCGTGCGAGTTCTGCCTGACCGGCACATTTCGCCTCAAACGGAATCTGACTACCGCCGAAATCATCAACCAGGTCTGTGCCATCAAGCGTGATGCGGAGGTGCGCAATGTTGTCTTCATGGGGATGGGCGAGCCGCTGCAAAATCTCGACAATCTGGTTCGCTCCATAGAGATCATGCTGGACGGCAACGGCCTGCAGCTCTCCAACCGGCGGATCACGGTCTCGACCTGCGGCCTGGTGCCGCAGATGGCGGAGCTTGGCAGGCGGGTTACCGTCAATCTGGCGGTATCGCTGAATGCCACAACTGATGAGCTGCGCGACCGGATCATGCCGGTCAACCGCAAATACCCGCTGCGTGAACTGTTGCTGGCCTGTCGCGAGTTCCCGCTGCCTTCACGCCGCAAGATCACCATCGAGTATGTCCTGATCGGCGGGGTGAACGATTCGCTTGAGGATGCCAGAAGGCTGCTCAGGCTGACCAGTGATATTCCGAACAAGGTGAACCTGATTCCGTTCAACGAGCATGAGGGGTGCGGTTTCAAGGCGCCGACCAGGGCTGCGGTCGACGCTTTTCACAAGTATCTTATTGACCGGCATGTAACGGTTATTACCAGGGACAGCAGGGGAGGGGACATCTCCGCTGCCTGCGGACAGCTTAAAGGGCGGCTGGAGAAAATAGCCGGCTGACAATTCAAATTCACAACAGTGGCAGACAAGGAGACGGCATGGCAGAACAGATTATCGGCGTTATCGGCGGCAGCGGTCTTTATGAAATGGAAGGACTGGAGGATGTGCAGCATGTCAGCGTGGAAACCCCCTTCGGCGAGCCCTCCGACGAGTTCGTCACCGGCGTGCTGAACGGCATCAGAATGGTTTTTCTCCCCCGCCACGGCCGTGGGCATCGTCTGCTCCCTTCCGAGGTTAACTACCGGGCCAATGTTTACGGCATGAAGAAGCTGGGCGTCGAGCGGATCATCTCCGTCTCCGCTGTCGGTAGCCTCAAGGAGGAGATCGTCCCCGGTCACATCATCATTCCGGATCACTTCATCGACCGCACCAAGGGGGTCAGGAAAGACACCTTTTTCGGCAATGGCATAGTTGCCCATGTCGGCTTTGCCGACCCGGTATGCCACGAACTTTCCGCCGTGCTCTTCGATGCCGCCCAGGCTGCCGGTGCCACTGTTCATAAGGGGGGGACCTACATCTGTATGGAGGGGCCTGCTTTTTCCACCCGTGCCGAATCTTTCATGTACCGTAATCTTGATGCAGCGGTTATCGGCATGACCAATCTGACCGAGGCCAAGCTTGCCAGGGAGGCGGAGATCTGTTACGGCGTCATCGCCCTTTCCACCGACTATGACTGCTGGCATCCATCCCACGACGATGTCACTGTCGAGGCAATCGTCAGGATTATCCACCAGAACGTGGCCATGGCAAAGAACATCATCAGTCATGCCGTGGCGCAAATAGCCGCTGAACGGAGCTGCCCCTGCGCAACTGCCATGCAGCATGCCGTGATAACCGACCGGAAGGTGATTCCGGAGAAGGTAAGGAGGGATTTGGAGATCCTGGTCGGCAAGTACTTGTAGAGAATCCTCTCATCGTGCGAAAAGCAGGCGTGCTATTATGGAACGGAAAGTCATCAGAAAACAGCATAACTCCAGGATGTGTTTTGTCTGCGGACTGAAGAATGCAGCGGGTTTGCAGGCATCTTTCTTTGAGATGGAGGATGGCTGTCTTGTCTGTCTGTTCACGCCGCAGGCGGAGCATCAGAGCTACCCGGGCAGACTTCATGGCGGCATCGCCTCAACCATTCTCGATGAGACGATCGGCAGGGCGATCATGATCAACAGTGGCGGTGACGTCTGGGGGGTAACGCTGGAGCTGACGGTGGAGTATAAAAAGCCGGTGCCGCTCGGGGTCGAGCTGAAGGTCATCGGCCGGATTACCGGGGAGAGCAGCCGCATGTTCTCCGGCAGCGGCGAGATCCTGCTGCCGGATGGCGAGATTGCCGTCCTTGCCCGCGGCCGGTATATGAAAGTGCCCATTGAAAAAATCGGTGATTTTGATGAAGCCGGGTTTGAATGGGCGGTGCTGCCTGCCGAGGGCGATCCGGAAAGTTTCACCTTCTGAACACAAGGGTGTTCCAGTTTCAAAGCAGGGATGAAATCAGGGCGGCGAGGCATGAGGCGACGCAGCGTACTTCATGGTGAGTTGCGGCGCCGAAGCCGAGCCAGCGAAGATAGCGCCTTGATCCGGAATTATTAGCGTCAATTACCCGTCAAGATTATCCCGACTAAAGTACGCTTCCTATTATGGGGACGCACAGTGACTGCATAGGCATAGAGTGAATGGAAGTACAAGTAGTCAGGGCCTAGCCGACAGACAACCACCTGAAAAACAAACGGCCACTTACCTCGGTAAGCGACCGTTTATGTCTGATCAATCAAGGGTTGCAACCACGAAGATTGCCTCTGCTTCTCTACATCATGCCACCGGTCGATGTTCCCATCCCAACCCCGGTGGAAGTCGGGGTTGTTGTCCCCCCCATCGTCCCGCCGGTAGTTCCCCACATCATACCTCCCTGAAAGGCAGTTGACGTGTTTTGGGGTGGTTGCCCCGGAGTAATGTTGGGAAGATTTGTCATCATGGTGCCCATCAAGTTTGTCATTGCAGTTTGGGTAGTAGGTCCAGTCCCCATGATAGAGGGAATGTTGCTGTAGATAGCGCCCATCATGCCACGGTAACGATTGACATCAACGGTGGTGGTTG
>JAGFXN010000052.1 GCA_017861215.1 Deltaproteobacteria bacterium
TGTAGAGGGCAGGCAGTCTCCTCCCTCTGCTGCTGCAGAAAATCACCTATCTCAGTAAAACGGCAACCATCCCAGATAAGCAATCCTGCCAATACCTGCGGCATGACTGATCCGGCCGGCAAAAAAACCCGGATAGCGGTATGGGGCCAGGAATCCTTATGCGGGACTGCCCCCCAGCGCAGCTTGTGCCGGTAGACACCGTCACTTGCATGGGGCCTGCTGCGCAGCAGGTCTACACGGGCCAGCCCCTGTTCAGCGGCATAGCCACACAGATAATAATAGATCGCCGAAAGCGCTCCGTAACGCAACGGATACTGATCATCCGCCAGATGCCCCAAAGCGAGAATGGTCAGCTGCTCTTTGTCGGCCCTTACGACAGCGCCGGAGACCCAGGTGTCGTCCTGAAAAACCTGGAGGAGGAATCCCGATCTCAGCCATTTCTGCATCTCCCCGAGGCTTCTCAGGTGGCTGATATTCCCGAAGCGGGCGGTTGTGTGCGGCACGTAGAGCCTCTCGTAAAAATGCTTGAGCGCGGCACGGTCACGAACAATCCGGAATTGATAGCGGTATTTCCGAACCTTGCGGCCGAAGTCAGCTTCGATCCCCTGACGGCAGCGTTGGTATGCCGGGCCGTCAAGGGCTACCCGCTGCCTGAGCCATGGGTAGGTGACAAGACTGCCGGCAGGCACCAGAGGGGCAAGCAGTCGGTTCAGTTCAAGAATGAGCAGGGTATCAGGCGATGCCAGACGCCTGATCGTAGCTGCCAGATGCCAAAACGGAACCCGGCTGACCGGCAATGGCACGGCATTCCCGGTGAGGATTTCCCGAAAATACGGCAGGCTTGCACCTTCGCCCAGATAGAAGATCTGACATGCCGGCGAACCGGTGACCAGCTCGGCACAGGTAAGCCTGAACGAGCGGGGCAGCAGGGCGAGACGCTTCGCCATGCTTGCCAGGAGGTAGCCCGGTTTGCTGAACGGTTCGTAGAAAAGCATCGTGCCGTTAGTCCTCCACTGCCCATGCCGTTTTCAGACAGGAACCGCGGCTCTGCATTTCTGCCCAGCAGCCGCCTTGACAGCCGGCAAAGTGGGGGCAGTCAGGACAGTCTGCCGGAAAATCGTTGTTTCTGAAGCGGTTGAAGCCTTCCTGCCAGATCTGACGGAAAGAACTGTCACGGATATTGCCTTCGGAGAAGGCCGGATCGAAAATCTGCTGGCAGCCCATCACTTCACCGTCAGCGGTGATCGAACAGCGCGTCAGGCCGGCTCCGCAGAAAAAAGGCTTGCCGCCGCCGCTTTCGGTAAAGCATCCCATATAGGTATGTGATTCGCCAAAATCGACATTGACTTGCCGCCGATACTTCCTGATAAAGTCTGTCAGGCAATGCAGCTGTGCGCTGTCGAGAGCGTACCCGGAATTGCCTGCAGCCCGCCCCACATTGGATACCGGGGTAAGCCGCCATGCGGTTGCGCCCGACTCCTTGATCAGATTGACCATCCCTTCCAGTTGACCGATGTTCCCGGGGTGAACGACCGTATTGACGATCCTCGTGGCAACGCGCATCCGGGCGAACAGCTCGAGTCCCTGCATTGCCCGCGCAAACGCCTTGTCCCTGCCGCGGGCCTGATCGTGGTATTCCGGCATGCCGTCCAGGCTGGTAAAATAGAGAAACAGGCGAAGCTTGCTGAGGGACATTTGCAGATCGGCGACGTGCCAGCCGTTGCTCACAAGACCGACTGCCAGATTGCGCCGGTTTGCATGGGCCATTATTTCGCAAATGTCCGGGCGCAGCAGCGGTTCCCCGCCGGAGACAACCAGTCTTGCCACTCCCATCGAGCTCAGTTCGTCGATCAAGCGGAACACCTCCTCCCGGCTCAACTCATTGGCGCCGGCAGTGCCGGAGGAGGATTCACAGAATGAGCAGGAGAGATTGCACTGGTTGGTTGCCAGCCACTGGACGAAGGTATCGGGCTTGAGCCGCCCGAAGCGATGCAGCTGCAGGCAGTACCGCCGTTTCAGGGCGGCGGCGTTCCGCCGGTACAGCCGCCCCAGAAAGGGCAGCTGCAGCAGACGGCTTTCAATGGTTTCAATGCTCATGGCTGATTCTCCACTTGTGCCATTGCCATCGGGTGGGCAAAGGGCTGCTTGATCGCCAGCGCCGCAATAAAATGACCGGTCAGGTTGCGGGTTCGCAGAGTCCGCAGCCGCTCGAAAGAGATCAGGATGCGCAGGAAGGCTCTTTGTGCCCGCAGCGAAGCGAATCCTTCCAGCAGGTGCGCAGCTGCCACGGCGAAGACCCGTGGGCAATGCAGCACTGCGTCGCTCGCCAGAACGGTAAATCCTGTTTCGGTAAGCATGCCCTGCAGCTCCCTCTGGTCACAGGTGGCACCGAAATAATACGGGGTAACACCGAGCAGGTTGAGCAGTCGGAAGGGGAGCGAGTTACGCAGCGCTACGAGCGGGTTTGCCGGGTTGTCCATGGTAATGATCATCCGGCCGCCGGGCCGCAGCACCCGGAACAGCTCCGCAAGACTGTCGGCAATTGCCGCGGGTGATTCAAAATGATCCAGGGTCGAGGTGGAGATAATCAGATCAAAGGTCCCTTCGGCAAACGGGAGGGTCAGTACGTCGGCTGCAACTGCCTGGATATCCTGATGGCGGGCGCGGGCAGCCCGGAGCGTCTTCCCGGAGAGGTCAATGCCGACAAAAAGCGGGCCGAGCGGCGCTAGCAACGGATAGAGTCCCTCGCTGCACATTTCATCGAACAGGTCGGTCTTCAACACCCGGCCCGCTGCCGCCTGCGGCAGCCAGCGGGCGATGAGCGCGCAGTTGACGGCATCGCTGTGGGCACGCCAGAGTTTTTGACGCTTCCGGCTCCACGAGTCGCCTACCGAATTCCAGTACTCCACTCCCTTGCCGGCCATTACAGCGCCCCAGCCGGACAGCCGCACTGGCAAGCCCGTCTCCTGGCTGGACTGGCCGGGATTCCCGCGGGTGCCGGCAATTGCTCTTTCGGTTGCACCGCTGTCAGCTCATTCATTTCATCATCCAGCATTCAGTGCACTCCAGGTTGATGGCTTCGCACTTCTGAACAGGGCATAGCACTGAAGCATCGCCCAAAGCCAGGGCAATACGCCTGAGCCGCTGCTCATGGCGCCCCTTGATCAGCACGACATCACCGGCGCGCAACTGCTCGCGGAGCAGAGGTATGGCATTGCGAAAATCGCGCCGGCACAGATACACCGTTTGCCGTGAATGTCCGGACTGGTTAAGTCCCGGGAGGTAATACTCTTCAGCATTCCCCACCAGCAGTACCAGGTCACAAACCGAGCCGGCCAGTTTACCCAGGGTCTTATAGAGCGGACCCTGCTTCCCGAAGGGTTCGGTAACATCACCCAAGACGGCGATGCGCCGTGTAGCCGGCACCTCCGCCAGGAATTGCAGAGCCGCCTCCATTGACTCAGCCGGAGCTTTGAAATCATCGCAGATAAACCAGGCGCCCGAGGCATGAGCCATCGGCTGGAAGCGGCCGGCCAGCGGCTGCAACCGTTCAAGGCGGGCGATGCTCGCTTCAATCCCCCCCCCTTCTCCTTGTACCACTGCCAGGGCTGCCAGTAAAGCATACATGGAGGGTTTGGCAAAGAGCCTGGAATTGATCCGGTACATCCGGCCTGCTATCGAGACATCCAGAACCGTGCCCTCAGGCCAGTTCAACCGGTACGAGACGGCCTGCACCTGGTTATGGGGAGAGAACCCATAGGTGATCGTCCTGGCGACCGTTTCCCCGGCCATGGCAAGAACGCGGGGATCGTCACCATTGAGGACGGCAAGTCCGTTTTTCGGCAAGGCCCGTACCAGCGCCCCTTTTTCGCGGGCCGTGCATTCGAGGTTTTTAAATGAACGGTTATGGTCGGAGGCGATGGAGGTGATGACGGCGATGTCCGCCTTGAGCATGTGCGCATAGGCTGCCATCTGCCCGGGACCGCTCAGCCCGACCTCGAAGACGGCGTAGGCTCGGCCGGGCGGGACACGTAACAGGCTGGAGGCCAGAAACCCGTAATGATTAAAGCGGAAGCGGGGCAAGGGCACAGCCAATATAGCGCTTACCGCATGCAGGGTGGAAGTTTTCCCGAGCGACCCCGTGACGACTGCCAGTCGGGTTGCGGGGAGCAGCATGCGCCGATACGCACTGGCGATGCGCCGCAAAACCGGCCAGGCGAGAAAAACCGCCCCCTTCCAGAGTTCCCAGCGTCCCAGTGGAGTTTTCAGCATTCTCAGGTAGTCTGTCGGTCTGAACTTCAAGCTGCCGCGCTCCTAAAAAGAAGGGGAATTTTTCAAAAAGAGTTCCTGCCAGATTTCTATGCTCAGCACACCCATAAGTTGCCGGGAGTAGTCGGCGGCGCCCTGCTGATGAGCCGTCAAGAGTGAACCTACCGCTGCCGGATTGAACACCCCCGTCTCCCGCAGCCGCTGGGGAGAGAGCAACTCACGGGCAAACTCGGGAAGCGGCCGGGAAAAAAAGGCCCGCACCGGAGCCTCCATGCCGCGTTTCCTGCGCCAGCAAATGGCGGCTGGCAATACCTTTTCCATTGCCTTGCGGAGGATCCATTTTTCGGTCAGCCTCTTCATTTTCAAGCGAGGTGGAATCAGGCTGCAGAACTCGATCAGTTCGTGATCCAGAAAGGGGAGCCGGGCCTCCACCGACCACGCCATTGAGGACCGGTCTACATCCGGAATGATGTAGTTTGGAAGACGCAGGCACATGTCGAGGTATTGCAGCTGGCAAAAGGGGGCCCAGCGTGCAAAATCGTCAGGAACCCGGAAGCCGACGGGAGCCGGCGGCAGCGGGACGTTTTCCAGCACATCATCGCGCAACAGGTGGTGCATGATTTCCCAGTTATTGGGAGCAACCATGGCGTGAAAACGCTCCCAGCCCATCTCCAGAGGGGCCTCAAAAAGCCTGGCCGTGCGCGGCCGCCATCTCCTCAGAAGCATTCGGCTGATGCCCCTGATGAGCGGATCGGGGAGACGGCTGCAAGGGCGCAGCACCCGATCACCATGATACCAGCGATATCCCCCCAGCAATTCGTCGGCGCCCTCGCCGGTGAGCACAACCTTCCCGTCGGCCGCAACCTGCCGAGCCAGCGCCATGCGGGGGACCTCAACTGCCGACAGGGACAATTCTTCAGTGTGCCAGACGGCTTTACGGAGCTGATCAAAGTCGCTCAGCCGGAAAACGAATTTCCTCCCCTGCAACCGGTA
This sequence comes from Deltaproteobacteria bacterium, assembly GCA_017861215.1. Classification (GTDB taxonomy): domain Bacteria; phylum Desulfobacterota; class Desulfuromonadia; order Geobacterales; family DSM-12255; genus VEOV01. Next base: position 5,263 of record JAGFXN010000052.1, read on the forward strand.
GTGCGGAAAATCGGACAAGACAGGTTGGGTGCGCACCTCATCACATGCCGGATCTTCAAACGAGAGCGAATAGGTGGCAACCGGCTGGGCGGATACCTGCCCTGCCAACGCCGCGATCGTGCTGGAATCCAGTCCGGCGCTCAGCCAGCTGCCTACGGCAACATCGCTGCGCAGATGAAGCCGCACGGTCTCTGCCAGCTTCTCCCGCAGTTGCCGGCACCATTCCTCCTCCGGCTTATCCTGAAAATCGTTCCGGGAGGGAAAGGCCGGCTGCCAGTAGCGATGCACTGCCATCTGCCCCTGCCGATAGGTGAGATAATGACCGGGAGGCAGGCGGAAAACGTCGTCATGCAAGGTGTGAGGCGCCAGCACGAAGCCCCAGCTGAACAGTTCCCCCAGGGCTTTTCGCGAAAGCCGTTTCTCGATCAGACCGGAAGCCAGGATCGCCTTGTTCTCCGAGGCGAAACAGATCCCCTGCCCGAAGCGGGCGTAGTTCAACGGCTTTATACCCATGCGGTCACGGGCGAGCAAAAGTTGTCGCCGCCGGGAATCCCAGAGTGCAAAGCCGAACATTCCCCGTAAACGATGCACCAGCTCCGGACCGTGCTCTTCGTAGAGATGAACCAGCACTTCTACATCCGAGTGAGTCCGGAAAGTATGTCCCCGGAGCAGCAGCTTTTGCCTCAGTTCCAGGTAATTGTAGATTTCGCCATTGCAGACAACGGTAATCGTGCCATCTTCGTTGGCAATAGGCTGATCACCTGTCTCCAGGTCAATGATGCTCAAACGGCGGATGCCCAGCCCCACCCCCGGGACACAGAACAGGCCGCTGCTGTCCGGGCCGCGATGGACCATGCTGTCCGTCATGCGGCGGAGCAGTTCCGGATCGACTGACCGGTTGACATCAGCATGGGCCATCCCGCATATACCGCACATCCAGAAACCTCGCTACCAATGACCCCTTGAAATAAAGGCCGGCACCTTTCCTCCAGGTGCCCCGGTCACCAGCCCCTGCAGCAGTTTTGCTTTTTCATAGACTGTAGCCATAAAACCCTGCAGAAACAGCAGGCAGTACCAGTTGTTTACTCCTCGAAACCACAGGCCTCATACAGCTGGAACGGTTCAGGTGCTCACCAACTGAAGACGAACTTTCCGCCACTAGCAAATGCTTTTACTGCGCAGCTTCTCCATGAAAAAACCTGTACTGTTCGCCGCTTGAGAACTGACCAGCAGCACTGCAAGTAAAGGAGCATTTCTCCCCTGCTGCAGCGCAAACGGGAAGCGAAGCATCTTCAGATAAAACGAAAAAGGCTCTACTTTCATGCCATGGTGACATCGCAACTGTTTCAGCCGTTGATAATGATATGCCCCACAGCCGTATTTATAGTGCTGTCGCAGAAAGGATCGGAATGTCAGGGTATGGAAATGGTAGACCAGGACTTCCGGGGCATACATCATCCTGCCGCCGTTATGCTGCCAGCGGTCGCAGAATTCTCTTTCTTCTGCACCCATCAGAATGAAGGTTTTATCGAACCCCCCCAAGGCAAAAAAACCAGCTGCCGGTATTGCCAGATTGCTCCCGGTCAGAAACCGCGCTGCCTGGGGATTGGCGTTAAAGTAGGAAAAAAGATAACCGATCAGGGTCTGGCTGGCGGTCGAATACACATTATCCGGCAGGGCGTTGACAGTCCGGCCGCCGATAATGCAATCGCCGGCCTTCGCAAAACGGTCTGCCAGCCGGCTGAGCCAGTCGGGCGCCGGCCGGCAATCGTCATCGGTAAAGACAAGGAATTCTCCGCGGGCGATTGCAGCGCCCGTATTGCGGCCGACAGCGACACCGGCGTGATCCTGTCTGAGCAGACGCAAAGTGAGCCGCTGCAGAAAAGGAGCAATCACATCATCCAGCAGCTCATCGCCGCCGTCATCAATTATAATAACCTCGAACCGGTCAACAGGGTACGCAAGGCCTGCTATCGCCTCCAGACAGGAAACAATGCGCGCCGGTCGGTTATAGGTGGGAATTATAATGGAAAAGAAGGGGCTATTGCCTGCCATCAACACTCTCCACGAAACTCAAGGCTACTGGTATCCTTACTGCTCTATGAAGTCTCTTCCCCGGCAGTTGCATCTCCGAGGAGTTCTTTTTTTGCTGCCCCGAGCAGATACCCCGTCATCTCACCGCAGGCGCCGGCCAGCAAGCCGGCAAGGAGGGCCGGGACACATCCCGGCAGAAGCTTTCCCCGTCCGGTGCGCAGGAAATCCCCAACTATCCGGGGTGCTCGTATGAAAGGGATTAAAAAAGAGCCGCCGGCATACAGAAGCCGCCGCGCGACACGCCATCGGGATGAGCGCGCGGCCGCGAAAATTACCCCATTCATGTAGCTGTAGAAAACAGCTGCCGGGTAGGTGTCGATATTCCAGTGAAACAGCCGTGCCGCCGGTTCCAGGTAAAGGCTGAAGCCCCGCCGCCGCAGATCCATGTGCAAAACATAATCGTTCTCAAAAAAGGAAGCAAGCGAATCGCCATACTGCAGGAGAATGTCACGCCGGTAGGAAATGTTCTCGGAAGGGAGGAGGATGTCTGCGGCAGGGGCAGCGTGTTCCACCCACGGGCCGTAAAAGAGAAACAGGTTGGCCCAGCTTACCGCGCTTGCCGGGTTAGCGTTGCAGATCTGATAGCCTACGGCAGCACGAAGGCCGGTATGGGCACCCAGCAGCGCTTCTCCCCACCCGTCATCGGGATAGGCATGATCCTCCACAAAGGCAACCACCGGAGCGCTCGCGTTTCTGATCCCGCACAGCCTGGCCTCGCCTCTGCAAGTCAGCGGGTCAAGTTCTATCACCTTGACCCCAAAAAAACAGTCAGTATCCAGGTCCCTCGGTATTTGCCTGCCGGTAGAGGCAGTGACGAGGATAATTTCCAGCAGGCTGCGCATCTCCTGATTCCGCAGGCCGGCAATAGTCCGCCGCAGGTTACCGTTTTTTGCGGAAGTAACGATAACAGCCGAAAGTACCGGCCCGCTATTCCCTGCCATTTGCCGATTCTCCAGCCATTGCATAGAAACATGCCTCCAGGGTATCCTCGGTACTGCACGTACCCCCTTCAAAAGCATAGGTGCATTCTGAACACAAATCGATATCCCGGTAATTGTCACGAAACTTGCTGCGAAACTGACGATACCTGCGTCCCGTCCAAATCTCCCTGAAGTTTTCTGCGGCAAGGCTCCCCAGAGCATACTTCTCATCTGCATCAAAACAGCAGGGGCAGACAGCACCATTCCAGTGAATCACGGGATTATTCCAGAGGGTTTTGCACGGATTGCGCTTGCGGCGGA
>JAGFXN010000053.1 GCA_017861215.1 Deltaproteobacteria bacterium
CGATATCCGTATTATCCGCATCTTCAACACCTATGGACCGCGCATGGCGGAACATGACGGCAGGGTAGTGTCAAACTTCATCACCCAGGCGTTGCGGGGTGAGGATATAACCGTGTACGGGGATGGCAGTCAGACCCGCTCCTTCTGCTATGTAAGCGACCTGGTGGAGGGGATGATCAGGATGATGAACTGCGACGCTTTCACCGGTCCGGTGAACCTCGGCAATCCTGCAGAAACGTCCATACTGGAATTTGCCGAACGGATCATTGCTCTTACCGGCAGCAGTTCGAAGATTGTTTTCAAGCCTCTTCCGGCCGATGATCCGAAGCAGCGCCAGCCTGATATCACTCTTGCCGGTGAAAAACTCGGCTGGCAACCGGTTGTGCCTGTTGAAGAAGGTTTGAAGAATACCATAGATTATTTCGCGGCATTAATGGGCTGATGCCAGAGCAGATCAAGGTCTGGTATTGTAACGCAGGGGGGCATTTCGGCGGCATGCAGAGGAAGATGTATGTCATACCTCTACTGGCAATTGCACTGATCCTGTACTTCACGGTATTCGGCGACAGAGGTCTTTTGCGCATCTATCATCTCAACAAGGAGAGGCGGGAGGTGCAGTTGCGGCTTGACACCCTGAAAAATGAGAATCTGAAGCTGGTCAGGGAAGTCGACGCCCTCAAGAATGACCGCCGTTATCTGGAGAGTATTGCCCGGCGCGATTTTGGCATGGTTCGTAAAAACGAGGTCATTTATCAGTTTCCGCAACAGAAGCCTGCCGTTCCTACCGGAGAGCAGGAAGCTCGCTGACAACTGCATGCCGTTGTCTGCTCTGCGCCTGGTGAAGGATTTCGCCAAGCGCTTTCGCGTTTCTGATGGCGGTGCAGGCTGTCCCGTAGTGCCATGAGACGATCCCAGCAGAATGTATGCTGATCACCCTGATTCGAACAGCAGTAAGGAGCAGGAAAAGTGTTGGTACGAGATACGTTGCGTGAAATACTGAAAGCAGTACTTGAAGAGTGTCGTGCAGCGGGCGATCTGCTGTCCGGGAGTTTCCCGCCGCTGGTCATCGAGACTCCGGCTGACCCGCTCCACGGAGATTTTGCCACAAATGTTGCCATGCAATTGGCAAGGACTGAACGGAAGGCACCGCGTGCGGTAGCTGCCGTTATTGCGGCACAGCTTGCCAAGTCCTCGGCACTATTCGCCAGGATCGAGATTGCCGGACCGGGGTTTATCAATTTTTATCTCCAGCCGTCATTCTGGCAGCAGCAGTTACCGGCAGTCCTGGCTGAGGGGTGTGCCTACGGCTGTTCAGCGACCGGTGCCGGTAAAAAGGTGCAGGTTGAATTTGTCAGCGCCAATCCCACCGGGCCTTTGCATATAGGCCATGGCAGAGGTGCGGCCATCGGTGACACCATCTGCCGTCTGCTGGCAGCCACCGGCTGGCATGTCAGTCGTGAATTCTACTACAATGATGCCGGGCAGCAGATTGCCAACCTTGCCCTGTCAGTGCAGGCCCGCTGCCTTGGCTGTGAGCCGGGTGATCCTTCCTGGCCGGCAGACGGCTATCAGGGTGACTACATTACCGAGCTTGCCAGGGCGTACCTTGCAGGAGAGGCTGTTGATGCGGACGGCTCTGTGGTGACTGCCGCCGCCGATCCGACGGACCTGGAGGCTATTCGCCGCTTCGCCATCGCCTGTTTGCGGCGAGAGCAGGATCTGGATCTGCTTGCTTTCGGCGTCCAATTCGATAACTACTTCCTCGAATCTTCACTGTACACCGATGGTCTGGTCGACAAAGCGGTGCAACGGATCACTGACAACGGTTATACCTATGAGCAGGATGGCGCGCTCTGGCTGAAATCAACCGCTTTTGGCGATGACAAGGACCGGGTGATGCGCAAGTCTGACGGCGGCTACACCTATTTCGTCCCGGATGTCGCCTATCACCTGAACAAATGGGAGCGCGGTTTTGTCCGGGTTGTCAACGAGCAGGGGGCTGATCACCACAGCACCATTACCAGGGTCAGGGCTGGTCTGCAGGCGCTGGCTGCGGGCGTTCCCGAAAACTGGCCGGAATATCTGCTGCACCAGATGGTTACGGTGATGCGCGGCGGCGAAGAGGTAAAGATATCGAAGCGGGCGGGTAGTTACGTGACACTGCGCGAGCTGATCGATGAGGTCGGGCGGGATGCGACCAGGTATTTCTTCCTGATGCGCAAACCTGACTCGCAGCTGGTTTTTGATATTGACCTTGCCAAGCAGCAGTCAACCGACAATCCGGTTTATTATGTGCAGTACGCCCATGCCAGAATCTGCAGGATTTTCGAGTCTGCGGCCGAGTCAGGACGCCATCCGGAAGCAGGCGCCGGAGCAGTTGCACTCCTTGTCGCTGTTGAAGAGCTTGATATCATGAAGCAGATAGCAGCATTCCCGGAGATAGTAGCAGCAGCTGCCGAAAATTTCGAGCCGCACCGGATAACCTCCTACCTGCATGAACTTGCCAGTCTGCTGCACAGTTTCTACAACAGGCACCGGGTGTTGGGAGAAGATGCAGCACTGACGGAGGCCAGGCTTTATCTGCTGACAGCAGTCAGGCAGATTCTCAGGAACGGTCTGGCCATTCTTGGGGTATCGGCTCCGGAGAAGATGTAAGCCATGGTAAGAGACTACAGTGAACGCCGCCAGCTGCGGACGAATACAGCTCCCAAACGGCCTGCAGTCTGGCCGTACGTACTGCTTATCCTGGTCCTGCTGCTGCTTGCCTTTATGGCCGGGCTGGCAACCGGCTGGTACCTGTATCGACCCGGCGGCAAATATTACAAAGCACCGCCAGTTGCTGCACCGTCGGTACCGCAGAAAAGGCAAACTGCTCTGCCGCCGCAGGGCGAGCCGATTGCACCGCAATCCTCTCCGCCGCAGGGTCATGACTCCCTTCCCGGACAACCTCCCTACGAAAAAGGGAGTGGAGCGCCGCCGCTGACTTTCTACAACACCCTGCAGAAAGGGAACAAGGGACTGATGGGTACCGGCATCAACCAACCAAAAGAGGGACAGCAGTCTGCACCGCCAAAACCCGCGGCTTCGCACGCTCCTGAACGGTAACCGATGGAAAACTTCTTTCTGAAACTCTCCATAATGCTGGTTCCCGGTCTGATGGCAATCACCTGCCATGAGGTTTCGCACGGCTATATCGCCTGGCTGCGCGGCGACAATACCGCCCGCCATGAAGGCAGGCTGACCCTCAACCCGCTCAAGCATCTTGATATCATCGGCACTCTCATGATCATAGTCATCGGCATCGGCTGGGCAAAGCCGGTGCCGGTTAATTTCAATAATCTCCGCAACCCGAAACGGGACATGATCTGGGTTGCCGCTGCCGGTCCGATTACCAATCTGCTGCTTGCAACCTTCTCCGCCTTCCTGCTCCGCTCTGTCGTCGCCTTTTCTGCGCCGTTCAGCGAAAGTTCCTGGCTGCAGCTCTTCCTCGACCCGATCGTGCTGATGCTTGCTTTTTCTGTCTACATCAATCTCCTGCTGGCCATTTTCAACCTGATTCCCATTCCGCCGCTTGATGGCGGGCGCGTTCTCGCGGGACTGCTGCCGTATCGTCAGGCGGCCGCTCTGTCGAGGATCGAGCCATACGGTATGATCATCATTATCGGCCTGGTATTTTTCACTGATATTTTTAAATATGTGCTCTACCCGTTCCTGAATCTCGGCATTCATCTTCTGGCAGGTTCCGAAAGCAGAATGGTTTTCTCTGTAACCCAATATCTGATGCGATAAGGAGCAAGCAGCATGAGTTCAAGACGTATTGTCAGCGGCATGAGACCCACCGGAAAACTTCATCTCGGTCATTTTCACGGGGTTCTTGCCAACTGGCTTGAAATGCAGAAGCAGTACAACTGTTTCTTCTTTGCTGCCGACTGGCACTCCATGACTACCGAGTATGCCGATACTGCCGGGATCCGCGACAGTATCCACGACATGGTGCTGGACTGGCTGGCTTTCGGCATCGATCCGGAGAAGAGTACCATTTTCTGCCAGAGTGCCGTGCATCAGCATGCCGAACTCAACCTCATCCTCTCCATGATTACGCCGGTCTCCTGGCTGGAGCGCAATCCGACCTACAAGGAGATGCAGGACAACCTGTCGGCAAAGGATCTCTCTACCTTCGGATTCCTCGGCTATCCGGTGCTGATGGCGGCCGATATCATTCTCTACCGGGCCACAAAAGTGCCGGTCGGCCATGACCAGCTGCCGCATCTGGAAATTACCCGCGAGATTACCCGCCGCTTCAATCACCTGTATGGCGAGGTATTTCCGGAACCGACGGCACTGCTTACCGAAAGTCCCAAGGTCCTCGGCCTGGATGGCAGGAAGATGAGCAAGTCATACGGCAATGCCATTTTTCTCTCCGAGACCGCCGAGGAAACCAGAAAAAAGGTGCTGTCAATGGTGACCGATACCCAGCGGGTACGGCGCAGTGATGCCGGCGAACCGGACAGCTGTGTCGCCTGGTCCCTGAACCGGCAGTATCTGCCGGCTGTACAGCAGGAGGAGATCTGTGCCGCCTGCCGGACGGCAGCAATCGGCTGTGTGGATTGCAAGAAGGTTCAGGCCCAGGCTCTGATTGACGCTCTTGCGCCTTTCCGGGCAAAAAGGGAAGAGTTGACTGCCGTGCCGTCCATGGTCTCTGAAATACTTGCTGCCGGGGCTGTGAAGGCCGCTCAGCATGCTGCCGCGACCATGCTTGATGTCAGGGAAGCACTGAAAGTCTGAACCGATGACGGGATCCGTACAGAACCAGCTTTTTTCTGAAGCGGACGCCATCGCCTGTCTGGTCAGGACAGAGGCCTTTGAGGGGCCTCTTGACCTGCTGCTGCATCTCATCAAAAAGAACGAAGTGGATATCTACAATATCCCGATTGCCGCCATATCCCGTCAATACCTGGAGTACCTCGATGTCATGCAGGAACTGAACCTGGATGTCGCCGGCGAGTTCCTGGTGATGGCTTCAACCCTGATTCAGATAAAATCCCAGATGCTCCTTCCGCAGAGCATCGATCCGGAAGTTGATGATGAAAAAATAGAAGACCCACGCGCCGAACTGGTCAGAAGGCTGCTTGAGTATGAACGGTACCGTGAAGCCTCGATGGAGCTTGCCTCCAGAAACCTGCTTGACAGAGATGTCTTTGCCCGCAGTTTTATAGCTCCCGAGCTTGATGCTCTGCCCTCTGCCGAGGCGCTTCCGGAACTAGAGCTTTTTGAGCTGGTCGATGCTTTCCGGCGGATCCTTGCCAAGGTTCCCCGGGAAAATTTTCATGAAGTCGGCTCTGAAAATATCAGTATTGCCGACAGAATCAGCGACATCCTCGACTTTCTCCAGGGGAAGGAGACGGTTGACTTTGAGGAACTCTTTGCCGGCAGCAACACCAGGGAATATATTGTCGCCTCCTTTCTTGCCATCCTCGAACTCTGCCGGTTACGGATGATCAGAATCCTGCAGTATGAAATCTATGGTAGACTGCTGATAAGAAACACGGTAATTCTGGCAGCTGATCCTGCCGTGGAGTGATTGCTTGAGCGAATCCGTCATCAGGGAAATAGTCGAAAGCATCCTCTTCGTTGCCGACACCCCGCTCTCTTTCGACCGTCTTGCCAATATTCTTGAAGAGTTTGACCGGGATGAGATCCGCCGGGCAATCGACGCCATAACCGCCGATTGCAACTCCCAAAGGCGCGGCATGGAACTGGTGCTGGTGGCCGGGGGATACCAGTTCCGCAGCCGCCCGGAATACGCCGACTATATCAGGCGGCTGAAGAAGGTAAAGCCTGCCAGATTCAGCCCGTCAGCTCTGGAAACCCTTGCCATCGTCGCCTACCGTCAGCCTGTTACCAGAGGGGAGGTCGAGTATCTGCGGGGGGTTGATTCCGGCGGCATCCTGAAAAGCCTGCTCGACAGGAAACTGATCAAAATCATCGGCAAGAAGGATATCCCCGGCAAACCTCTTATCTACGGCACCACCCGCGAATTCATGGAAACTTTCAACCTCAAGGATCTGGCTAGTCTGCCGACCCTGAGGGAGATTGAAGAACTGGCTGACACCGACAGTGATTTCGAGCAGGTGCCACTGCCGCTGCCGGAAACGGCGTAACTGTTTTTCATGACGGCAGCAGCCCGCAGCTCCGCCTGACAAAGAGTCTGCGGCAGGGGGCTTTGTAGCGACAGAACAAGGAGGCGCTGTGAAAACGATAGTACTGGTGATGGTAGTTGTCTGCTGGTGCAGCGCGGCGCTGGCTGATGACAGCAGATTCAGCACCAATCTGTTTCCGAAATTCCAGACCAGGGGCTGTACCAGGTGCCATGATTTCTTTGAGCAGAACCTTGGCGGCCTTGCTTTCCAAAGCCATAAAGAGCGTTCCGTGGAAATGTGTGTCGTCTGCCATCAAAAGAACGTCACCGGATTCGAACACCCGGAGGAATGGTTTGCCCAGCCCGGGCTTTATACGTCCGGAATGGATGCGAGGCAGACCTGCGAAGCAACAATGAGCGCCTCGCACGCAAAATTCAAAAGCAGGCGCCTTTTGAAAAAACAGCTGGAGGAACACCTCTTCGAAGATCCGCGAGTTCTCTGGGGTATTGAAGGTGCTACTCCTTCCAGCGGCGTACTCCCGAACGGAAAGAAGGAGGACGATCTGGTAAAAGGGGGACTGGCACTCTGGAAGGAACAGGTCAATGCCTGGATTCAGGGCGGAATGAAGTGCCAGTAACGCCGCCTCTCTATCCAACAGTCCGGCTTTAACTGCTTTCGGTGCTATACTTGAGCCTATGGAAGTCATAACTACCCATGTAAATGCCGATTTTGACTGCCTTGGCGCCATGATCGCCGCCAAGAGGCTCTACCCGGCCGCGCTGCTGGTCTTTTCCGGTTCGCAGGAAAAAGGGGTGCGTACCTTTCTTCAGAGTCACAACGCCTGTGCCGCCAGCTTTACCCGTCTCAAGGATATTGACTTCGCCGCAATCACCCGTCTGATCATTGTCGACTGCCAGCACGCCTCCCGGATCGGGCCTTTTGCCGAGATCGTCGCTAGAGCGGGCCTGGAAATCCTTGTCTATGACCACCATCCCGACGTTGCCGACCAGATAGCCGCGACAGGCGGTGTTGTCCATGCCTGCGGTTCGACCACTGCCCTCATGGTGCCCCTGCTGCAAGCCCAGGGGGTGGCTCTTGCACCCCTGGAGGCAACAGTGATGCTGCTCGGCATCTATGAGGATACCGGCAACCTCACTTTTCCGGGTACAACCTCCGCGGATTTTCAGGCAGCAGCCTGGCTCCACGAACAGGGGGGCCAGCTCTCCGCCATAGCCGAATTCCTGAGCAGAGAGCTGAATGCCGGACAAATATCGCTCCTGAACGACCTGCTCCACTCCATAAAAAAAATCACGGTTGACGGTCTTGATATCTGTGTGACAAGCGCCGCGCTTGACTACTACCTCAGTGATGTGTCCGCGCTTGCCCAGATGATCTGTGATATGGAGGGTCTTGATAACCTGTTCATGGTGGTAGGGATGGAAAGTCGCGTCTACGTGATCGGCAGAAGCCGCACAGCCGATCTGAATGTCGGCGAGATCCTCCGGGAATTCGGCGGCGGCGGCCATGCTTCAGCCGGATCCGCAACGGTGAAGGATCATACTGTCATTCAGGTGCTGGCGAAGCTGGAGGCGCACCTGCTCGCCAAAGTGAATCCGCTGCGGACAGTTGCCGCAATCATGTCGGCGCCGGTCAAGTCGATCTCTGCTGAAAGTTCGATTGCTGACGCCCGTGGCCAGCTGACGCGCTACAACGTCAACGCCATGCCGGTTATGGCCGGAGAGAAAATGGTCGGGGTTATTTCCCGCCGGATCGTGGAAAAGGCACTGTTCCATGGACTTGGTGATGCGCCGGTTACCGATTACATGCATACCGAGTTCATCAGGGTAGCGCCGGATACGCCGATTCTCAAGATCAAGGAGTATCTGGCCGGCGAGAACCAGCGCTTCGCTCCGGTCTTTGCCGGCGATACCATTGTCGGCGTCGTGACCCGTACCGATCTGCTCCGCTATATCAGCGCTGCCGAAAAAGGGTCTGATCATGATGGCAAGAGCCACGACAACAGCCGCGATGTCGTGAGCAGGCTGAAAAACTCTCTACAGCCGGAAACCCTCAGGATACTTCGCGATCTCGGCAGAATCGGCGATCAGCTCGATCTCAAGGTGTATGCCGTCGGCGGTTTTGTCCGTGATCTGCTGCTCGGCGCAGCCAATTTTGACATTGATGTAACGGTGGAGGGTGACGGCATTCTTTTTGCCGAAATATTTGCCGCTGCTTACGGCTGCCGCGTCAAGAGCCATGAAAAATTCGGCACGGCAGCAATTGTCTTTCCCGGCGGGACAAAGATCGATGTGGCCAGCACCAGGCTTGAATATTACGACTCTCCCGGAGTCCTCCCGACTGTTGAGCGGTCTTCTCTGAAGATGGATCTCTACCGGCGGGACTTTACCATTAATACCCTGGCCATTGCGCTTGCCGGGGCAGAGTTCG
>JAGFXN010000247.1 GCA_017861215.1 Deltaproteobacteria bacterium
AGTACTGCCGAGATTGAGACCCTGTTCCGGGCCGAAGCAAAATTTGCCCCGATCTTTGCCGGTCCGAACGGCTGCGGCGCGGCGCTCATCGCGGCGGAACACGCTGCCGTATCCCTGGAGGCCGCTCTGGCCGGCGGCAGTGTCAAGGCGATCATCGCAGTCGAAACAGAAATTCCTGCAGCTCTGGCCGGAGATATCCCGGTGATCGCCGCCATTGACTGGCAGCGAACCGCGGCGGTGGAGCGCACCGAAATTATTCTGCCGACAGCTGCGTGGCTGGAGATGGACGGCACCTTTATCAATAATGAAGGCCGGGCGCAGCGTTTCCGGAAAGTCATGCAGCCCGGCATCCCTGTAGCTGCGGCGCTGGATGCCGGACACCCGCCGCGAGGGCATCGCCCGGATGTGCCGGGCGGCGATGTCAGGGAGGCGTGGCGGGTCATCAGGGAACTGCTCGGCTATACGGATGCAGAGCAGCTGTTGGACCCGTTACAGGGCGAGTGGAGCCGGCTGCGCGATCTTGATCCGGAAGGGGAAGGGGAGCTGGTAGTAACATGACCATGGTACCGCTGCACATACTGGCTGCCCTGCTCAAGGTCAGCGTTATTCTTGTTGCCATTCTGACCCTGGCTGCCTATATGGTTTTTGCCGAGAGACGCCTTTTGGCCTGGATTCAGGACCGGAAAGGACCGAACCGCGTCGGCCCCTTCGGTCTGCTGCAGCCGCTGGCAGATCTGATCAAGCTGCTGGCCAAAGAGGACTTCTGCCCTCCGGCCGGCGACAAATGGCTCTTCTATCTTGCCCCGGCCATGGCCGCCATTCCGGCGATTGTCACCTTTGCGCTTGTCCCGGTCGGCGCTCCCGTCGATCTATTCGGGACAGTGGTCGACCTGCAGATTGTCGACCTCAATGTCGGCCTGCTCCTCTTTCTGGCGCTCTCTTCCATTGCCGTCTACGGCGTGGCACTCGGCGGCTGGGCATCAAACTCCAAATATGCGCTGCTCGGCAGCATCCGCGGCCTGGCGCAGCTGATCTCCTATGAACTCTCCATGGGGCTTTCGCTCGTGCCGGTGGTGATGCTTGCCCGTTCGGTCAGGCTCTCCGAAATTGTCAGTGCCCAGGCCGGTGTCTGGTTCATCGTCTACCAGCCGCTTGCCTTCCTGATCTTTCTGCTCAGCATCCTGGCCGAGTGCAAGCGGATTCCGTTTGATCTGCCGGAAGCGGAGGGGGAACTGGTGGCCGGTTTTCACACCGAATACTCCGGCATGCGTTTCGGTCTCTTTTTTGTCGGCGAGTACATCAACATCATCGTCCTCGGCGGGCTTGCCTCGACCTTTTTTCTTGGCGGCTGGCACGGGCCGCTGCTGCCGCCGGTCGTCTGGTTCACGCTGAAGACGCTCTCTTTCGCGTTCCTGTTCATCTGGCTGCGGGGGACGCTGCCGCGGCTGCGTTACGATCAGCTGATGCATCTCGGCTGGAAACTGCTGACGCCGCTGGCGCTGGTGAACATCCTCGTCACCGCCTGGTGGCTCTACTTGAAGGGGTAAAATGAGTCTTTTCGATGACATCAGCGGCGTCATCACCGGGATGTGGACGACCTGGAAGCATATTTTCCGCCGGCCGGTAACCATCCAGTACCCGGAAGAGAAGCGCCAGCCGTCGCCACGCTACCGGGCGCGGATTATCCTGACACGCGATCCTGACGGCGGTGAGCGCTGTGTGGCCTGTTATCTCTGTTCGGCCGCCTGCCCGGTTGACTGCATCTCCATGCAGGCAGGGGAGCGCGACAACGGGCGGCGCTTCGCCGTCTGGTTCAGGATCAACTTCTCCCGCTGCATCTTCTGCGGCCTCTGCGCCGAGGCCTGCCCGACCATGGCCATCCAGATGACCCCGGATTACGAGATCTGCCAGCGGGACATCATGGAGCTGCTCTACGAAAAAGAGGATCTGCTGGTTAATCACTGCGGCAAGGAGCCGGAGTATAACTTCTACCGTCATGCCGGTATCGGCATCACCCAGCCGAGGGGGGAGGGGGACGGGGAAAGGCCGCCGGTGGATGTGCGGGGGCTGCTGCCATGAATCTTTTACCGATACTTTTCTACCTGCTGGCTGCAGTAATGGTGGCGGCCACCATCTTTGCCATCACCGAGAAGCATCCGGTGCATGCCATCGCCTATCTGGTGACCTCGTTCTTTGCCCTGGCGGCAATCTTCTATCTGCTGGCGGCGCCGCTGGTGGCGATGTTCGAGGTGATCATCTACGCCGGCGCCATCATGGTGCTCTTCATGTTTGTCATCATGATGCTTGATCCCGGCCATGCCGATGAGGCGCGGCGCCCCGGACTGCTGCACTGGCTGCCGGCGCTGTTTTTTGCCGGCATCATTCTGGCCGCGCTGGTCATGGGCGCTGCTCTCCGACAGGCGGTGCCGGTCCCGATCAGCACCGGGCTGGGGGTAAAGGAGTTTTCCCTGGCCCTGTTCCGCCGCTACGGCGTGGCCATCGAGATCATCTCCATGCAGCTGCTGTTTGCCGTAGTCGGGGCTCTTTACCTCGGCAAGAAACGCTCTCCCTCACGGAGTGAGGATTCATGATGATCATTCCTCTCCCCCATATCCTGATCCTCGCCGGCATCATCTTTGCCTTGGGACTGGTCTGCCTGCTGGTCTGGCGGAGCAATGTCATCATGCTGCTGGTCGGCATCGAGATCATGCTCAACGCCGCCATGCTGGTGTTTGTCGGCGGCTCGTACCGCTGGGGTCAGCCGGACGGGCAAATCTTCGCGCTGATGATCATGGCGATGACCTCGGCAGAGGTCTCTCTGGCCCTGGCAATGGTTGTCTATCTGCACCGGCGGCAGCAGACGGTGAATGTGGATGATTTCCACGAACTACACGATTAAAAGGCAACTGCGCCACAGAGACACAGCCAAAAGTAGGCGCTTCTAAGCGAGACACAGATAACTGCAAAATAAACGGGAGAAAGTCTCAGCGAACATGATAGCCAGAATTGACAGCATAAGCAGGTTATCGGACGTGAGGTGTAGAGAGTCTTTTCTCCGTGTCTCTGTGTCTCTGTGGCG
>JAGFXN010000054.1 GCA_017861215.1 Deltaproteobacteria bacterium
GAGGCGCTGGGGGAGTGCACGGTCTACGACCGGACGCCGCCCGAACTGGTACTGGAGCGGGCACGGGGAGCAGAAATCATCCTCACCAGCAAGATCAAGCTGACCGAGGCGATCATCAACGAACTGTCCGGGCTGCGCTACATCTCGCTGCTGGCCACCGGCTACAACAACGACGATGTAGCGGCGGCGGCCAGGCGGGGCAACCCGGTTTCCAACGTGCCGGCCTACTCGACCGCCTCGGTGGTGCAGACCGCTTTTGCCTTGCTGCTGGAACTGGTCACCCGGGTCGGGCTGCATGATGCCGCCGTCAAGGCCGGGGAATGGGTCCGCTGCCCGGATCATGCCTTCTGGAAAGGCTCCATCGTCGAACTCGACGGCCTCACCCTGGGGATCGTCGGCTACGGCACCATCGGCCGGGCCACGGCCCGGGTTGCCGAGGCCTTCGGCATGAAGGTCATCGCCCATGCACCGCGTATCTCCGCTGATCCCGGCCCGGTACCGGTCCGCTTCGTCTCCCTGGAGGAGCTGTTTGCCGGCGCCGACGTGGTGAGCCTCAACTGCCCGCAGACCCCTGAAAATACCGGTTTTGTCAATGCCGCGCTCCTGAGCCGGATGAAGCCGACCGCCTACCTGCTCAACGTGGCCCGCGGCGGCCTGGTGAACGAGGCCGACCTCGCCGCGGCTCTCAACGCCGGCACCATTGCCGGCGCCGGTCTCGACGTGGTCGCCCATGAGCCGATGCTGGCGGACAATCCGCTGCTTACGGCGGCCAACTGCATCTTCACCCCGCACATCGCCTGGGCATCCCTCGCCGCCAGGAAGCGGCTGATGGCGATCGTCGCCAACAACATCGCCGCCTTTCAAGCCGGTGCGCCGGTAAACCTGGTCAACTCTCCCTGAGCAAGTGCCAACGGCAACGGGGAGCGTCTCCGCCGGGAAGCGCTCCCCGTTGCTCTTTTCAGACGGTCTGCTTTCCTGCCGGCGTGCAATCAACATCACTGCCAGGCGGCGCGGAAGGGGCGACGGCAGCGTGCCTGAACAGTACGTTGCGGAGCCCCTGACGCAGCCGGCAGCGTCATCGCTGGCTTGCGCCCGGCATCAGATAAACTCTTCGAAATAATCCAGATCCTTGTGGAAGGTCTCCTGCAGCCGCGACAGGGATATCAGGGCGATGACGAGGCAGAGCGCACCCACGGCAAGAGCGCCGGTCTCGATCCCCCGATGCTTGCGCGCCAGCTGAAAGAGCATGGTGATCGGGATGGTCATGCCGCGGACGAAATTGGGGACCGAGGTGGCCACCGTGGCCCGCAGGTTGGTGCCGAACTGCTCGGCCGCCACGGTAACGAAGATGGCCCAGTAGCCGATGCCGAAGCCGAGCAGCCCGCAGATGCCGTAGAAAACTCCGGCACTGACCCCCCTGGCGCTGAAATAGGCGCCGACGGCCCCGACGCTGATCAGCAGGAAGATCAGGACCACCTTTTTACGGCTCTGCAGCAGCTGGCTCAACAGGCCGCTTGCCAGGTCTCCCCCCACCAGGCCGAGGTAACAGTACATCACGGCATTGCCGGCGCTGATCGTCCCCTGAACCGCGAGGGTTTTGGCGAATTCCGGGGAAAAGGTGATCAGTACCCCCACCACGAACCAGGAGGGGAGGCCGATAAGGATCGAGTGCACAAAGCGGCCGAAGCGGTCGCGGGAGGTGAACAGGGCGAGGAAGTTGCCCCGGGAGACCTGGTTGGACTCCATCCCCTTGAACATGCCTGACTCGGCCACGGTGACCCGCAGCAGCAGGAGCAGCAGGCCGAGAACGCCGCCGATGAAAAAGGCGGTCCGCCAGTCGAACCCCTTGGCAACGATGTTGGCCAGGATGGCGCCGGACACCCCGACCGTGGCGACGATCATGGTGCCGTACCCCCTGATGGTGCGGTGGAGCACCTCGCTCACCAGGGTGATGCCGGCCCCCAGCTCACCTGCCAGTCCGACGCCGGCCACGAAACGGAGGAAGGCGTACATCTCGATGGAGGTGACCAGGCCGTTGGCCAGGTTGGCCAGGGAGTAGAGGCAGATGGAGCCGAACATGATCTTCAGCCGGCCCTTGCGGTCTCCCAGAACCCCCCAGAGAATCCCCCCCAGCAGCATCCCCGCCATCTGCATGTTGAGCAGAAAGACCCCCTTGTCGATCAGCTCCTGTCCGGACAGGCCGATCCCCTTCAGGCTCGGTACCCTGACGATGCTGAAGAGCACCAGATCATAGATATCGACGAAATAGCCGAGTGCCGCGACGATGACCGGCAGGCTGAATACCTGCCGCACTACCCCGGCATTTTCGTTGCTGGCTGTCATATGCCTGCTCCGTTCTAAAAGTCTGAGTATGCAGCCATCAATAAGAAACGCTACGTCCGGGGCAGGGTGAAATAGAAGGTGGCCCCTTCATTCACTTTTCCTTCTGCCCAGATTCTGCCGTTATGCCTCTGGATGATCTTCTCGACGGTTGCCAGTCCTATACCCGTCCCCTGGTAGTCGTTGTCGTGCAGGCGCTGAAACACGGTGAACAGTTTGTCTTTGTACGCCATGTCAAAGCCGGCACCGTTGTCCCTGATGAAGAACACCTCTTCTCCAGTGATGATGCACTTGCCAAACTCAATGCGGGGGGCTGCGGTCCGGCCGGTATATTTCCAGGCATTGTCCAGCAGATTCTGCAGTGCTATCCGGAGCAGGGGCTCATCTCCAGTTGCCGTCAGATCCGCAGCGATGCTTACCGCCACCTTACGCTCCGGCTCCGTTTCCGAAAGCATCTGGATGATGTCGGCAGCGGCCTTGCTCAGGTTGACCTTTTGCGGCGTCAGCTCCTCCCGGTCGATCTGCGAGAGCTGCAGCAAGTCATGGATAAGGTCCGCCATTCTGGCGCTGGCGGCACAGATCCTTTCCAGGCATTGGCTGCCTGCCGGCGTTATATCCGGGCCGAGCTCTTCTCTCAGGATGGCGCTGAAGCTGTTGATACGGCGCAAGGGGGCGCGCAGGTCGTGGGACACGGTGTAGTTGAACGCTTCCTGTTCCTTGAGCAGAGTCTCCAGCTGGGCGGTCCGGCGGGCCACTTTCTGCTCCAGGCCGGTATTCAGGTTTTTGATTTCGGTCTGGGCCTGGCGTATTTCAGCGAGATGGGCGGCAAGCCGGCCGGCCATATGATCGAAGGAGAGGGCCAGTTCGCCGAATTCACCCCCCGAAACAAGAGGCGCGACCCTGACCTCCAGATCGCCTTCGGCAATTTTCTGTGAGGCCAGACGCAGCTTTTCGACCCGGTCGGCAATGGAGCGCTTGCCGATGACCAGCACGATGATAAAGGAACCGATGACGAACGGCAGCAGCGTGACCAGGTTCGAGAACAAATGGCGGTTTGCCGCGGCTACCGCCTCTTTGAGTGACATGCCCGCCCGGACGTACAGGTACGGTTCCTGCTCTCCGGACAGGCGGAGCTTGCGATAGGTGACGATGCGCCGTTCGCCGTCCTTGCGCGTGAACTCGTAGGTATCCCTGTCCGGACCCTGCTGCATTTTCCTCAGGTCTTCGGCCTTGATCGGCTTCCCCACCGCTTCGCCCAAGGCCTTGCCCCTGCTGACAATGATGCTGTTCCTGTCGACCAGAACGTAATTGGTGTTTGCCGGCAGCTGCGAGCGGCCCAGGATCGAGCGCATGACATCGAGATCAAGGTTGATGATGACTGCGCCGTGAAACCTGCCTTGATAGACAAGGGGGCTGGCCAGATGGATGGTAGGTTTGCCGGTCGACCTGCTGATGGCATATTCCCCGGTAGAGAAACGGAGCGTGGTCATGGCATTTTTGAAGTAGCCCCGATCAGCTACGGAAACTTTCCTGTTCCTGTCCAGCGGGATTGCCGAGGCCCAGACATTGCCAATGGCATCGGCAAGCAGTATGTTCTGATATTGCGGATTGTTTTTGAGCGTAATGGTGAGAATGGACTGTACCTTTTCACCTTTGCCGCTCCGTACCTCGGCGAGTTCTGTCAAAAGACTGGCGATCTGTTGTGCTTCCCTGACGATGCTCTCCTGGGTCTCGGCCAGATTGTCGGCAAGTTTCTGTGATTCGACGACAGCCTTGCGGTAGTCGGCGCTGCGTATTTTGAGGCCGGAATAGACGATGATCCCCAGCGCCGGGAGCGTCAGCAGGAGAGCCAGCATCAATAGCTGGGTACGGATTGGCAAGGTCGAAAACCTGGTCACAAGAGCTCCTGCAACTCGCCGGAAAAGAACGGCCTGTCGCGATGACCGGCAGGCTGAATACCTGCTGCACTACTCCGGAATTTTCGTTGCTGGATGAACATATAGCGACTCCGTTATGAAAAGTGTACCTTCCGGTCGGGAAGCGCCCCATCAAAAAAATTCGCCGTCCAAGGATGACCCGTCATTTTTAGAGGCGTATCAGATGTAGAGCTCCGGGGCGTCCTCCCGCCTGCCACGGCTTGCCAGCAGACTCCGGGCAAGGATCTCGGCGGCAAGATCGAGACTGCTCTCCCGGCCCTGGGCGGGACCCAGCAGGCGCGCCTGGGCGACCCTGGCAAGCAGGCGGTCATCGTAGGCGGCATCGGGGGCGTGCAGGCGCAGTTGACTGAGGAGATGGGCAAAATTCAGCTTCCGTGACAGTTTCATCTCCGCGCCGAAGCCGTCGTAGTTCATGCCGTTCAGGCTGAAGATCACCGCCGGCCGGTCATTGGCATACAGGTAAAGCATAGGCTCGCTCTCCTCGCCCGACACCTCTTCCTGGCGCTCAACCTTCTTGGTCATGGGGATACCGCCGGCAAGCAGGGTCTTGCCCATGCTGAATTTATGCTCCACAACCGTTTTTGTCTCGCTGTAGCCCACAATGCTGGTACCCTGCAGGAGCAGCTCCATCTCTGCGTAGGGGATTGTCGCCTGCTGTCCGTTGCCCGTCTCGACCTTCAGCACGCGCTTGTCAAACTCGAAACGACGGGTGACGAGGAAGCCGCTTCTCATGCGCACCGCCGTGGCGTCAACAACCAGAGCCTTGAGGCCGTCCCGGTTCACGTTCGACGCCAACTCCCGGGCCTGCCGGAGGTCCGCGAAACTGGCCACCACGGACGGTCCGCCACCGATCAATCGCTGCCGCGCCTCGAACGCCATCAGACCAAGGGCGCCGGCAAGGACCTGCACCAGCTCCGGTGTTTCTTCCCGCCAACCGTAAATGGCAACGACATACATGGACACCTCCGTCTCTTCCAGGACTCGTCGAGGACGTTTTTGTTGCTTTGCTTCGTTCGGCACGTAGTTGACCGGGTACCGCCCCTTCTGGGCCTTGTTGTTCCTGCCGGCCGCTGCTTTGAGCATGAAATCTACACGCAGGACAGCAAACGGAAACTCGATCAGGCCGGTGTCTGTTTTTTTGCAGAATCCCGGCAGGAAACAGCCAATTTTACCGTACGCATATCAATACCTCCATCCAGCTGCGTCGTTCAGGAAATCATCCAGGAAGGCTTGCGGTGTGCTGAAATCGTAGGAGATAATGCAACGAAGGCTGTTGCGGATATTGTGTGGCGCTCATTAAGCATTAAGTCACATTCATGTTGGCGATAGTAACAACGGAAGGTTGTGTTGTCAAATGAAACAACACATGGGTTTAGAGCCTTGCCGGGGGCATTATCTGGCAATGAACGACGGTGCTGATACCCATGGCAGGAATTTCCCGGAGCGAGGGGCGGGGTGAGCATTATCGTCTCAACCATTTGCCCTGATGCACCAGCCAATCACCCCGCGAGTTGCCGCCTTTCATATTGCTTTTCGCAGGATTGTGCGGTATTTCTGAAATGCGTTCTTCACAGATCTTTTTGCGGGAAATCAATGGTTTTCAAGCCGATCAGTCCGAAAAAAATCTCGTCACAGATAGCCGAACAGATTCGCTCCTCGATCCTGGCAGGCGAGTTCGCCCCGGGCGAGAAGCTGCCGCCGGAACGGGAGCTGGCGGAGATGTTCGGCGTATCGCGCCCGTCGGTGCGGGAGGCGCTCAACCTGCTGGCCTCCTCCGGCCTGGTCATGTCCTACCAGGGGGGGGGAACGGTGGTCATGTCCCTGATGGAGACAACTGCCGGCAATCCAATGACCGAGCTGATCCGCAGCCAGCAGGAACGGGCCCTGGACGTGATCGAGGTGCGCAAGGCTATCGAGGCGAGCACCGCGTTCTATGCCGCCCAAAGGGCACTGCCCGAGGATATCCGCACCATGGAACGGATCGTGGACGGACTGCGGGAAAACCTGGCAGGGCTAAAACCGTCGGAAAACCTCGACGCCAATTTCCACCTGGCCATTGCCAAGGCCACCCACAACATTGTCTGGCTGCATCTGATGCAGAACATCTTCGATGCCATGAAGGAGTTTCAGCAGAGTGTCTGGCGGGCGGTCTATCTGACCGGTGAAGACCACCATCTGCTCTATCAGCACCATCGCCGCATTTTTGAGGCAATCCGCAATCGCGATCCGGAGGCGGCCCGCGCCGCCATGGCCGAGCACCTCAACTTTGCCGAACAGCGCAGCAGCGCCTACGTGGCCCAGCAACAGCGCTGACCGCCGTACCTCTCCCGTTGGGTCCCGGCATCTTCAAGGGGTGCACCATCCGCGAACTTTCCCTTCTCAAAAGCTACCTGCTGGAAAACCGGCGCAGCTATGTCAGCGGCGCGCTGCTCCTTGCGGGGACCAGTTTTTTTGCCCTCTCCATCCCCTGGCTGCTGAAGCTGGCGGTGGAAAGCATCCGTTCACCCGGACAGGCCGGCCATTCGCCCGCCTGGTACGGCGGGACGATCATCGTTGCGGCCATCCTCCACGGCATCATCCGCATCTTTTCCCGCACCACGCTCCTCCATGCCGCCCGCCGGATCGAATTCAGCATCCGTGAACGGATGTATGACCGTCTGCAGCAGCTCGACCTCGCCTTTTTCGACCAGGAACGGACCGGGGATATTCTCTCCCGCTTTGCCAACGACCTGACCAACGTGCGCATGCTGGTCGGCTTCGGCGTGCTCAACATCATCAATACGCTGCTGGTCTACGCGGCGGCGCTGGTGCTGATGTGCAGCCTGAGTCCGCTCCTGACCCTCTTTGCCATCCTCCCCTTCCCGCTGATGATCTTTGTTGTCAAACGGATCAGCGCCTCGATGTTCCGCCGCTCGCGCCATGCCCAGGAAGAGCTGGCAAAGCTCACCAGCACTGTCGAGGAGAACGTCTCGGCGGCGGCGGTGATCAAGGCCTACTGCCGTGAACAGGCGGCCATTGCCTCTTTTACCGCGGTCAGCGCCGGCTACATGAAAAGCAACATGAGAATCGCCCAGCTGCGCGGGCTGATGATCCCGGTGATGGCGGCCACCGGCGCCTTGGGAACTCTGATTGTCATGGTCATGGGGGGCGGGCAGGTTGTTGCCGGCAAGCTGACCTTGGGAGATTTTGTCGCCTTCAACGGCTACCTGGCGATGCTGATCTGGCCGACCATCATGATGGGCTGGATTCTGAACCTGATGCAGCGCGGCGCCGCCTCCATGGAGCGGCTGAACCGGATTCTGCAGGCAGAGGCAGCGGTGCGCGAGCCGGAGCACCCTGCCGTTGTCAGCCGGGTGGACGGCAGGATAGAGCTGCACAAGCTCTGCTTCTCCTATGGCGGCAAACCACTGCTCAGCGACATCTCCCTGGTCATCCCAGCCGGTTCCCGCCTCGGCATCGTCGGCCCGGTCGGTGCCGGCAAAACCACTCTGGTACGGCTGCTGGCGCGACTCTACCCGGTTGCCGACGGCGCCATTTTCATTGACGGCATCGACATCAACGCCGTCCCGCTCGCCACCCTGCGCCGCTTCATCGGCTTTGTTCCCCAGGAAAGCTTTCTCTTCTCCCGCAGCATTGCGGCCAATATCGCATTCGGCAGCAGCGGCACAGCGGATGAAGATGTCCGCAGGGCGGCCGCCCTGGCAAGTCTCCATACTGATGTCGAGCAGTTTCCCGAAGGCTATGCCAGCATGGTAGGCGAGCGGGGGATAACCCTCTCCGGCGGGCAGAAGCAGCGGGCCGCAATCGCCCGGGCGCTGCTGAAAGGGGGGTCGATCCTGATTCTGGACGATCCCCTCTCGGCCGTGGATGCCGCCACCGAGAAGGAGATTCTCACCGCCCTCGCCCAGGAGTACGGCGCCAGGACCGTCATTATCGTTTCCCACCGGCTTTCCGCCCTGCGCGACTGTGACAGCATCATCTACCTGGATGAAGGCCGCATCGTGGAACAGGGGAGCCACCAGGAGCTGCTCAGGCTTGGCGGCCGCTATGCTGCCCTGCACCGGGAACAGGAGCTGCGAGCGGAGATTGCGGCACCGTGATCTGGTCCGCAACTGGAATCGTTGCGAATATACAAGGCCTCCGTGGTTTTCAAAACCCCGGAGGCCTTTCGGTAAAATCGATCAAGCCTGGTCAGCTCTTTCTCAGCATCGCTCTGACTGAACCTGCTCCAGCAGCGTTGCCAGCATCTCGACCCTCGGCATGGCCAC
>JAGFXN010000248.1 GCA_017861215.1 Deltaproteobacteria bacterium
ACTGTTTTTTACCATGATAGTCAATTAAATAGCGCTTGCCAAAGGGTGGCGGTTTTTATAGACTTGCACCCCTGCAAGACAGCTATTCAGGATAGAAAAAAACAGGAGGATTTATGGCGAGTCTGAACAAGGTAATGCTGATTGGCAATCTCGGAAAGGACCCGGAGGTCCGCTACACTACTTCAGGCTCAGCGGTTGCCAGTTTTCCCCTGGCTACTACCGAAAAGTACAAGAACAAAAGCGGCGAGTGGGAAGAGAAGACCGAATGGCACAATATAACACTCTGGGCCCGTCTGGCTGAGATTGCCGGCGAATATCTGTCAAAAGGCAAGACCGTCTATATTGAGGGGCGATTGCAGACCCGCAAGTGGCAGGACAAGGATGGCCGCGACCGCTATACGACCGAGATCGTCGGCGAGAAGATGCAGATGCTCAGCCCGAAAGGGGAAGGCGGCGCACGTCAGGGTGGCGGCAGAGCAGGCGGAGAGCCGGTATATGACGACCCTGCCGGATTCAATGCGGATGATGATATCCCGTTCTGACGGGTTGCCAGCGCAAGTCGATGCGTCGGGCAGAAGACCTTGGTTTTCTGCCTTTTTTTCAGCAGTGCGAAAGGAACAGACATGCAACGGAACTTTGATATCGGCATGGCGATCGGCAACACGCCACTGGTGGAGCTTAAAAAAATCAACCCGAATCCACGGCTACGGATCCTGGCCAAACTGGAAGGAAGCAACCCCGGCGGTTCGGTGAAGGATCGGCCGGCGTGGTACATGCTGACCGGCGCCGAGGCGCGCGGGGAACTTACCCGTGAAAAGGTCATCCTGGAGCCGACCTCCGGCAATACCGGCATTGCCATGGCGATGATCGGCGCGGCACGCGGTTATCGGGTGAAGCTGGTGATGCCCGCCTGCGTCAGCCTGGAGCGGCGGCGGGTGCTGGAAGCGTTCGGCGCCGAGCTGGTCCTCTCCCCTGCCGGAGAGGCGACCGACGGGGCGATCCGTCTGGCGCACCGAATCCTGGCAGAGGAGCCGGAGAGTTACTACATGCCGAACCAGTATGCCAATCCGGACAATGTCCGCGCCCACTATGAAATGACTGCTCCGGAAATATTCTCCCAGACCGGCGGCGAGATCGACTGCTTTGTCGCCGGGATGGGGACGAGCGGCACGCTCATGGGGTGTGCCAGGTATTTTCACCAGCAGGCGCCGGGCGTCAGGGTAATCGGTGTTGAGCCTCGCCTGGGGCATAAGGTGCAGGGGCTGAAGAACATGAAGGAGGCGATAGTCCCGGAGATTTACCGGGAAGAGACGCTTGACGCCAAGATCAATATCGATGATGAGCCCGCCTTTGAAATGGCGCGCCAGCTGGCCGTCATGGAGGGGCTTTTTGTCGGCATGTCGAGCGGCGCGGCTGTTGCCGGGGCGGTAGAGATCGCCCGGCAGATGACCTCCGGCACGGTTGTCGTCATTCTTCCCGACCGGGGTGATCGCTATCTCAGCACCACGCTCTTCCGTTCGGTCTGCGGCTGCTGCCCGCCTTGAAGTATGCGCAGTTTTGACCTTTGGAGGCTGCCAGGTCCGGCCGGTGATTGCTGCCGCAGCGGGCTGAAATATCGACAACCGCCTCATTATTATGCTAGGTTAGAGAACAATCAAATCGGAGGTCATTACCCATGTTCAAACACCTGTTCGCTGCCCTGCTTGTTACCCTGGCTCTCGGCGCAGCAGTTGCCCCTGCAGCCGAAAAGAACCCGCTGGTCCTGATCGAGACCAGCATGGGCACCATCAAGGCAGAACTTTTTGCCGACAAGGCGCCGCTTTCGGTCAAGAACTTCCTTGACTATGCCAACAGCGGCTATTACAAGGATACGATCTTTCACCGGGTAATACCCGGCTTCATGGCGCAGGGGGGCGGCCTGACGGCGAACCTGCAACCGAAACCCGGCAACAAACCGCCGATCAAAAACGAGGCAGGCAATGGCCTCAAAAATGACCGGGGGACATTGGCGATGGCCAGAACCGGCAATCCTGACAGCGCCACGTCACAGTTTTTCATCAATGTCGTCAATAATGACGGGCTGAACCGGCCCAATCCGGACGGTTTCGGCTATGCCGTCTTCGGCAGGGTCATCGAGGGGATGGATGTAGTCGACAAGATCGTCTCCGCGCCGCAGAAGCGGCAGAATATGGCATTCCAGAATGTGCCGGAAAAGCCGATCGTCATCAAGTCGGTAAAAATACAGAAATAAATACAGGGAGAGCAGCAGCGCATGTTCACTACATCGGATTTCAAAAAGGGGCTTGTCATCCAGCTTGACGGCGCTCCATGTGTGCTTCTGGATATACTGATACAGTCACCTTCCGCCCGTGGCGCCAATACCATGGTCAAAACCAAATACCGGAACCTTCTCACCGGCCAGGTGCTTGACAAGACCTTCCGCTCCGGTGACAAGGTGGACGAAGCGGATTTCGAGCGGCACAAGGGGCAGTTTCTCTATGCCGACGGCGGCCGGGGAGTCTTCATGGATTTGGAGACCTACGAGCAGTTCGAGATGGCAGAGGAGGGTTTCTCGCTCATCTCTCCGTACCTTCTTGACGGCACCGAGGTGACTCTCGGGCTTTTCGAGGGGAGGATGGTGAACGCTGATTTGCCGATGACGGTCGAGCTTACCGTCATCGAAACGCCGCCGGTTATCAAGAATGCCACGGCGACAGCCGAGACCAAGGAGGCAATTCTGGAGACCGGACTGAAGATTAAAGTGCCGCCTTATCTTGAAACAGGCCAGAGGATCAAGGTTGACACCAGGGACGGGCGTTTTATCTCCAGGGCATAAGGGCATGCCAGGAAATAACCATTACATCTTGCATCTCATCTTCGGGCCAGCTTCGACCGGGCTTTAATCGCAAAATCCTCAGCGTAGCCATGCTACGCCTGCGGTTTCGCTTAATCATACCGGCCAAATCTGACCCAAATCTGAGCGCAAAATTGCCACACTTATTTCCTGACAGGCCCTAAGGTCCGGAAAAAAAGTTTGACAATCAATGGCACGAGATAGTATAAGGATCATT
>JAGFXN010000055.1 GCA_017861215.1 Deltaproteobacteria bacterium
GTGCCGAAGGCAGTCATGATGATAACCAGCGTTTCAGCGGAGCACTTTTTAACGCTTCTGAGCACCTCCATGCCGTCCATGCCCGGCATCTTCATGTCGGTGATGACAAGCGCCGGGGAGACCTCGTTGCAGAGCCGCAGTCCCTCCTCCCCGGAGGCGGCTGCCGTGACCGCGTAGCCTGCTTCAAGGAGATTGTACTCCAGAACCCGCCGCAGCGAGCTGTCGTCGTCAATGATGAGGATTTTCGGCTTCATGGTTTCCTTCTGCAACAGCTGCATAATTTGTCCGTTCACCGCGCTTCATTGCCAGCGGGCGGCCCGGTCTGTAGCTAGTTTCCGTCCGGAAAGGGTGCTTTTCCGCCTTGGCAGTGTCAATCTTCGGTTTTGCTTGTGCGGCGTACAGTCGTACGCCTCCGCGCAATCCCTCGATTTCCTTGCCAGGACAAAAAATCCCCGCTTTCCAAATCGGAAACCAACAGTTTCTCATCCGGAGTTTCCGGATGGAAACTAGCTACCGGTGGAGCGTGCTCTCGGCTGCTCCTGAATTCAGAAAATCAGGCAGCCTGACAATCACCGTTGTCCCCTTGCCGACCCGGCTCTCTACCGCAATTGTGCCGCCGTGACCTTCGATGATCTTTCTCGTGATGGCGAGCCCAAGACCGGTGCCGTCCGGTTTTGTGGTGAAGAAAGGGTCAAAGATCCGCCCCAGGGTTTCCCCGTCCATCCCCGCGCCGCTATCGCTGAAACGGATCTCGCACATTGAGCCGCTCCGGCTCGCATTAATGGCAACATCCCCCCCGGCAGGTGTTGACTGAAGGGCATTGATGACGATATTCAGAAACGCCTGCCGCAGTTTTTCTCCGTCTCCCCTGACCGCAAGGTCTTTATCGGTCGGTGTCAGTGTGAGCACGACCCCTCGCTCCCTGGCATCCGCAGCGGTCAAGGTGACGATGGTTGCCAGTTCCTCCCCGAGCGGAGTCCGTTCCATCTCCGTCTTTTGCTGCGGTTGCGCCATGCGGAGAAACTCCTCTACGACCCGGTTCAGGCGCTCCGTCTCTTTGATCTGTATCTCGATGAACTCGTGCTTCGGGTCTCCCGGATGGTAGTCGTCCTTCAGTATCTCGGCCGTCCCCCTGATGGAGCCGAGCGGATTTCTGATCTCATGGGCCAGCACGGCCGCCATCTCTCCAAGGGTGGAAAGCTTTTCCGACCGTCGCAGCTGCTCCTCGATGGCGATGATCTGTTCCGACTGCCGCTGCAGCTTCCGGTATGACTCCTCCAGTCCTGCGGCAGTTTTCTGCAGTTCGACGCTCCGTTCCCGCTCCCGCTGGGACAGAAGGCCGGTCAGGCAGCCCACGATGTTGTAGAGGACGATCTCCAGGTACTTTTCCATCTCCATCACCATGTGGCCGCCCCACTGAAAGAGGATGTGGGGGGCGTAGGCGATGCTGACGACGATGGCACAGCCGAGTCCGCCCCGCAGACCGAACCAGAGGGCGGCGAGGATGATGGGAAGGTAGTAGAACCGCTGATAGATGTCGTGAAGGTAATGGAGGTGCAGCGGGGTAAGGTAGTGCAACAGGCTGGTAGCGACGATGGCAGCAGATAGTATGGCGACCCGCACTCTGGAGGATGTCATGGCAGAGCCGTCAGCGTTGCAATTGCAGGACAATGCTTTCGGGCACCAGCGGGACTTCTGTCTGACTGCCCGTTGCCATCTCTTTCAGCGGCGCTCTGTTGGTGGCCAGCTCGGTCTCGCCGACGATAAGGGTGTAGCGACAGGCAAGCTTGTCGGCACGGCGCATCTGGCTCTTCATGCTCTTGCCGTCGTAGTCCAGTTCAACAGCAAAACCAAGCCTCTGTATCCGGCACATCAGTTGAAAAGCTTTTTTGCCGGCAGCATCGCCCAGGGCGACGATGAAGAGGTCGGCCGGCTTGGAGAAACCGGCTGCCTCAAGCAGCAGGGAAATTCTTTCCACCCCCATGGCGAAACCTATGCCGGGTATGGCAGGACCACCGAGATCTGCCACCAGACCATCATATCTGCCGCCGGCGGCAACTGCACTCTGCGAACCGAGAAGTCCGGTAACCAGCTCGAAAGTAGTGCGGGTGTAGTAGTCGAGTCCCCTGACCATGCGTCTGTTGATCCGGTAGGCAGTGCCGGCGAGCTGCAGGAACTCCTGAACCGCTTCAAAATGGCCGGCACAGGGAGGGCAGAGATTTTCAAGCATCGCCGGAGCATCTGCCGTGGCCGCTTTGCATCTCTCAACTTTGCAGTCAAGGACCCGCAGCGGATTCGTGTCAAAACGGCGCGTGCAGTCTGGACAGAGGGAAGCAATCCGGTTGCGCAGAAACGCTTGCAGGGTCTCCCTGTACTGCGGGCGGCATTTAGGACATCCCAGGGAATTAATTTCCAGTGACGGCTCGGTAATGCCGAGTTCGTCGAAGAGGTGCCGGAGCATGGTCAGAATCTGGGCATCGACCTTGGGGTCGGCAATGCCGGTTATTTCCGCGCCTATCTGGTGAAACTGGCGGTAGCGGCCTTTCTGGGGGCGCTCGTAGCGGAACATCGGTCCCATGTAGAAAAGCTTGCTTACCGGGTCTGCTGCATACAGCCTGTTCTCGATCAGCGCACGGATAACACCGGCAGTCCCTTCCGGCCGGAGTGTCACCCGGTTTTCACCCTTGTCAACAAAGGAGTACATCTCTTTTTCGACAATATCGGTAACGTCACCGATAGAACGGGCAAAAAGCTCTGTCTTCTCCATGATCGGCACACGTATTTCGGCAAAGCCGTAACGGCTGAATACGTCTCTGGCGCTTGCTTCGATATGCTGCCACTTCTCAACTTCACCAGGGAGAATATCGTTAAAACCTTTGATGGCAGTAATGGACACGTTACAACACCTTTTCGCGAGCATTTATTCAGGGCATTTCGGGGATACTTGCAGAGATATGGGAGACTATGTTTCTGCCGCTTACCTTGCCGTGGTACATGGCACGGTCCGCCATTTCCAGAAGTTCCAGTTTGGACCTGGTGTCTTCCGGGTAACAGGCAAAGCCGAGGCAGGCGGTCAGTTTTACCTCAAGATTTTCGCCGAGGACAAAGGGGTGGGTTTCTAATGTCTTGCGTATCCTCTCGGCAACAATGGCTGCACCCTGGCGTCCTGTTTCGATCAGGATCATCGTGTATTCGTCGCCGCCGTATCTGATGACAACATCAACTTCACGCACCGATCTTTTGAGAACAGCACCAACTTCTTTCAGAACCCGGCTACCTATCAGATGTCCGTAGGTATCATTGACAACCTTGAGCATGTCGACGTCAAGAAAAATTACCGCCAGGCTGAGGCCATATCTTTCAGAGCGCCTGATTTCCCGCTCAAGCGCAATTTCAAGGTAGCGGTAGTTGTAGAGCCCGGTCAGTTCGTCTATGTTGAGCAGCTCCTTTGCCATGGCGAAGCGACCTGCATTTTCAATGGCAAGAGCTGACTGCTCGACGAGGAAGCGAATGTTGTCCAGTTTGAGAGGCGGAATCGGTTTGGTAGTGCCATTGCCCAGGAGGACAACGACTCCCTGCAGTGCCGTCTTATTAGTGATCGGCAGGAGAATCAGTTCGGTTTTGCCTTCTGCTGATTCCGCAGGAAGAGTTATCTGCACTCTCGCCGGATCGGTGAAGAATTCCTGTTCCCAGTCGTAAACAAGTTTCAGGGCTTCGTTTATCGATTCGGCGGCTTCCCTGGATATACCCTTGGTCTCCATGAGAGATATCTTTCTGGCAGCATCATGCAGGCAGGTAAACCCTCTTTCCGTTCCGGTCTCCTTGATGGTTGCTTCCAGCACAAGCAGCTGGATACGGTCTATATCGATACAGTTGGCAATGGTCTGACTTGTCTGGAAGAGACGAATCTGCTCCTTGAGCCCCTGATTTTCGTCGAGCATACGCCGCTGTTCCATGGTGAGCCTGACAACATGCTTGAATTCATCGTGGCTGATCGGCTTTACGAGGTAATCCCGCGCACCGTTTTTCAGTGCGTAGATGGCGGATTCCATGTTGCCGTAGCCGGTGACAACGATAACTTCAATATCGGAATCCATCTGTTTGGCGCGGGAGAGGATGTCAAGCCCGCTGATATCCTGCAGCATCAGGTCGGTAACAACAAGCTGATAGCTGTTCGTTGCCAGCATGGCAAGAGCTTCGTTCCCGGACGATGCCGTATCTACCTGATATCCGTCTTCTTTGAGGATAGCGGAAAAGATCTCTCTGAAAAAGGCATCATCTTCAACTATCAGGATCTTTTCAGTCAATTAGAGCTCCAGAAGGAGGGAGTGGGAAAATTAGTCCAGACAAAAATACAGAACAATATTATGCGTGTCAATGAATTTGCCTTTTAAAAGCCGATATTTCCGGCGTTTCGCCGTTTATCGGAAAGCTGGCGGTCACTGTGCCGTCAAGATCGGTCCTGTAGATGTTTGCGCCCGCCCTTTGCAGTTCGGCCATTGCTTCCCCGGCAGGCAGCCCGAAGCTGTTTTTGTAGCCGGCGCTGACAACGGCTATTTGCGGCGAAACCGCAGCAAAAAAGCCGGGGAGGACCGAGTACCGGCTGCCATGGTGAGGTACCTTCATCAGGGTAGAGCGCAGTTTCACCTGCCGGTCCAGCAGCCTGAATTCGGTGTCAGCACCGATGTCGCCGGTGAAGAGCGCAGAAAATCTGCCGGTGTCGAGGTGTAAAACCAGGGAATCCTCATTCTGGTCGGCAAAGAGGTCCGAGAGCGTACCTGCCGGTTCCGGGTGCAGGGTGCGGATGGTCACTCCCGAGACGAGCAGCGCCGGCGAAGCTGAAGTAAGAACTTTTACAGGAACCTTGCCGGAGTCAAGCAGTCGCCGCAAATCTTCGTAGTCTTGCCCATAATTGCGGCCATTCTCCCAGAACTCGCCGACGGGCATTGCCGCGGCAACAGCAATGAGTCCCTGCAGGTGATCAGGGTGAGAGTGACTCAGGACGAGATAATCGATCCTTTGCACGCCGGCTTTACGCAGCGCCGGCAACAGCAGTTGCCTGCCTATATCCCGGCGGCTGTCATGCAGTGCTCCGCCGCCATCGATCAGCATGGTCTTGCCGTCATGATAGGTGATCAGCGTAGCTTCACCCTGGCCGACGCTGAAAAAATCCATTTTCAAGGAATACCTGCCATTGTTGGCCGGGACATGGTGAACAAGCAGCAGGCTGAGCGAAGTCGCCGCCAGCAGGAGATATTTCGGCCGGTCGGCTTTGATGACGGTAATGAGGAGCATGGTCAGCAGAAAGATGAGTATCTCTGCTTCGGTCGGGAAAAATGGGGGCAGCGTCGGTATCCGGTCCAGAACCGCTACGGTTGCATTGGCACTGGCAGTCATCAGACCTGCCAGGCTTAGAAGCCAGCCGGCAGTCAGAGGGGAGAGCCAGATGAAAGGGGTGGCCGCAAATCCGCAGACAACCGCCCCGTAACCAAGCAGCGGTACAATGAAAAAATTGCTGATAATGCCGGTGATCGAGGCCTGCTGGAAATAGTAGGCGACCGGCAGAAGTGTGACCAGCACTGCGGCTACTGATGCCGCGGCAAAGAGAAGCAGTTTGTGCAGCCATGCCGGCATCGGCATTGGCACAAGCCTCATCAGCAGTGGCGTTATCACCGTGAGTCCCCAGAGGGCAAGAAAGGAGAGCTGAAAAGAGATGTCGTAAAGGTTGGCCGGATCAGCCAGAAGCAGGGCAAAGGCTGCCAGGATAATCAGATTTACCGGTACACTTTCCAGCTCCAGGAAAAGACCGATAGTCACAAAGAGGATCATCAGTACCGATCTGGCAGTTGCCGGAGCTGCCCCTGACAGGAACATGTAGTAGACTATCAGCGGGAGCGACACGGCAAATGCCACCCGCCGGAAATTCAGATAAAGGAGCAGTGCCGGAAATAATCTGGCAACTGCCTGCCATAGCTGCAGAAGCGCCACAGCAATGATGCCGACATGAAATCCTGAAATCGACAGGATATGGTTTACCCCTGTTCTGCTGTAAGCATCTTTGAGCTCCTGCGGGATATCGCCGCCATCGCCTATCAACAGAGCCTTGATTACGCCGCCTTCAACAACGGGAAGACGGTTCATGATAAATGAACCGATAGTTGCCGCCGTCTTGTCAAAGTGCCGTTGGAGACGCCATGTGTCCGCCTGCCCCAGAGCGACAATTTCGGCATCAGTTTGTACAAATGAGGTTGCACGGATTCGCTTCAGCGCGTAGGACCGCTCTGCGTTGAACTCTCCCGGTATGCCGAAATTCAAGGGCGGGCGCAGTTTTCCTGAAAAACGGATGCGGTCGCCGCTAATCAATCCGGTTCGGCCGATGCCGATGCGCAGCAGCATGAGCCCCTTGACAGGGAGTTCCCTGCCGGTGAAAGAGTTTTGCCGGAGATGCTCGATTTGCAGCAGCAGTCTGCAGCCGTCATCCTTTGCTTCAGGGCGTTTGACGATGATTCCTTCGACAAACAGCTTGTTGCCGATATTCTCTTCAAGGATGAGCTTTTCCTGCTGATTGCCTGCCAGCAGCTGCGCCAGCAGCAGGTTGCCGCAGAGAAAGAGCAGGGGGCAGAGCGACAGGCTCCAGGGAGGTGGTGCCGGGAGAAAGCGCAGCGCAATGGGGAGAAGAAGCAGCAACGGCAGCAGGTGGATCGGGAGGAAAACCCCGCAGCTGCCGGCTGCCGCAATGCCGAAGATGAAGAAGAGGAGCGGTGCCAGGAGCGGGTGAAGCCGGAGAGCGGCTCTCACGTCATTTTCTTTCTTGGCACTGTTGCTGACGTGACCGGTGAAAATAGTATAAGAGCGAGTCTTGCGGGCATAACAGCTCCTGGTGCTCAGAGAGGATAGGGTACATATAGCATGCCTGCAGGGTCATGGGAAGAAGCGTGACAGGCGCAATCAGGATATAGCGGTAAAACAATTTTGCTGTTATACTCTCGCGACATTCACTCAGCAGTTGTTTTATCCTACGTATTCAGGAGTTGTGTAGATGGCTTTCACCGGAGATCTTGAACATCTGCCGCTTGTCGATGTTATCCAGTTGATGAACTCGACCCGAAAATCAGGGGTTCTTACCGTGAAAGGGCGCAAAGGGAAGAGTCAGCTGGTTTTCAAGGATGGCTTTATCGTCAGCGCCAGTCACCTGAACAACAGTGTCAGGATCGGGCAGGTGTACGTTGATGAGAAAATGATTTCCCCGGCGCAGCTTGAGCAGGGGATGCAACAGCAGCAGTTTGACGGTGACAACAGGCGACCTCTCGCCATTACGCTGATCGAGATGGGTATCCTTTCGGAGGACGACGCATACCAGGGGCTGCAGCATCTGATCGAGATGACGGTTGTCGAAATTCTTACCTGGAAGAGAGGCAAATTCACGCTTGATCACTTGACTGACATTATAGACAGCGGCTTCAAGTACTATCCGGAACGGATGAAACATGAGATAAACGTTAACACTCAGGGTATCCTTATGGATGCTCTGCGGATCTTTGATGAAAAGGTGCGCGACGGTCTGATCGAAGATGAACCGGAAGAGCCTGCTGTTGCCGCCCCGAGTGCAGATGAGATCATTTCGGCCGACGATCTGGGCCTCTCCGAGATTGATTACCTTTCTGATCCTTTGCCGCATCCCTTCTCCGGGGCAGCTCCCTTCGATCCGGTCAGTTTTCACAAGGAAAAACTGCAGACTCTTGCTCCCTATCTTGCTCCGGCAGCCATGGAGAAGATTGCCGACTGCCTGGCGAAGCATACGCAGCAACCTGAAGCAGCGCGAAGTGGAGAACCGGCTCTGCAGCAGCTTGTTCTGGCCGGTTCTGACAGTCTGCTTGTGTACGCGCTGGAAGTTGTAGCAACGGCTGGCGGTGTTTGTCTGACTGCTGTCGGCAGCGGGGAAGAGGTGGAGTCGGCAGTTGAGAGTGCCATGCTCAGCGGCTGCGGCGTGAGACTCATTGTCGATGACCCCGCTGGGAACGATGCGGTGCACAAAGAGACCATGATGGCGGCAAGGAACAGGCTCTGCAGCCGCTTTACAGCTCTTGCCTGTATCCAGCTTGCCTCTGCCGAGGCGCCGGCCTTCTCGCTGGACTCTTACCGGTGCGGGGTCAGGGCGGTCCTGCCCAGACCTTCCCTGGAAGCAAGACCGTCCTCGTTTGCCGATGAGTTTATCGCCCTGGTCGAGTTTTTGCCGTCATTCCTTTTACCAGGCTCCTAGCGGTAACTCTGGTACAACAGCTTTGCCGTGATCAGCAGAACGATCATGATGAAAACCGGGCGGATGAATTTCGCTCCCTTCAGAATGACGAGCTTTGCTCCTATCCTTGCCCCCATGAACTGGGCGACCCCCATCAGCAGCCCCTCCAGCAGATGAACCTGTCCCGCCAGCAGAAAGATTCCCAGAGCGACAATGTTGCTGGTAAAGTTCATCACTTT
>JAGFXN010000056.1 GCA_017861215.1 Deltaproteobacteria bacterium
GTTTCATGAACAAGGGACTATAGCTTTCAGGAAGGGGGATATCTGGGTTTGTCCTAGTGTCCCGTGCGGTTGGTACCGGACTGATTCCGGAGCAGGCAGGTCGCTGACAAGGTATGGTTGCAATCTCAGCCTGATGGCGGCGCTGTTCTGCAGTCGGTGGCGGGATACAACCTTTCCCCTCTCGTCACCTTTGACGATACCGCTGCTTGCATAGGACAAACTCTCCTATCAGGTTGGATGAGAAGCCTAATGCAATATCGGCCATCCACCAAATGGCAACATGCTGCTGATCATCTATACTTTATGGGTAAAGGATGCCTTCGACAGGACGCAACAGGTCCGGACAGCCATGCATGAATTTCACGGCAGCGGTCGGCCCCGCCGCGGTGCATGCAGGTTCGGGGCAGGAGACGTAAAGAGAAAAAAGGAGTCAGGTTATGAAAAAATCAATTGCCGCGTTCTTTATGCTGCCAGTGGCAGCCATCATGCTTTCCGGCTGTATCTTCCCTTGCTGGGTGGACGACGGCCCCGGATACCGCCGTGGCCACGATAATGGCGGCGGCCACGGCCAAGGGCATCGTGACGGTGGCGGACGCTACTAACAGTTTTCAGCGGCCTTTTCCCGGACAGTAATCCGGAATACCGACCAAAGGAATATCCATGCAGACATTGGTAGATCTTTTTGCAACGTTCCAACCGCTGGGAGACAAAACTGCTTTTGTAAACCGCACCGGTGTGCGGCGCCTGGTGGTTTCCTACCGGGAATTCTCGGATCTTTCGCTGAAAATGGCAGCCCTCCTGGCGCAAAGCGGCGTTGCTCCAGGAGACCGGGTACTCATCTGGGGCCCGAACTCTTCCTGGTGGGCCGTCGCCTACTGGGGCATTATCCTGCGCGGCGCCGTAGCCGTGCCGGTGGACTTCATGTCTGATCTGGCACGGGCGGAATCCATCCGCCACCTGACGAAGTCGATGGTTGTGCTGCAGAGCCGCTTCAAGGCGGAGCGGATAACCGCCGTACCATCGCTGCTCCTTGAAGACCTCCAGTACCTGCTGGAAGAGATGCCGCCGAGCGGCGAAATATCTCATCCTGCCCCGGATGATCTGGCGCAGCTCATCTATACGTCCGGGACTACCGGCAACCCGAAAGGGGTCATGCTGAGCCACAGGAACCTGGTCGCCAACATGAGCCAGATAAACCGGCGGGTACCGATCATCACCACGGCGTTCAGCTTCCTTTCGCTGCTGCCGCTGTCCCACATGTTCGAGCAGATGGGGGGGTTTTTCACACCGCTGTATCGTGGCGCTGCCGTCGTCTATCTGCGCACTCTCAAACCTTCCGCGATCATGGCAGCGTTGCGCGAAGAGGACATCTACGTCATCATGTCGGTCCCCCGTCTCATGCAGCTGCTCCAATCGACAATTCAACGGGAACTGGAGGAAAAACACCTGGCCGGACTGTTCCGCCAGCTGTCCGGACTGGCAGCGCTGCTTCCCAAAGCGATGCGCCGCAGGCTTTTCTTCCCGGTTCAAAACAAATTCGGCAGCAACTTTACCGTCTTCGTTTCCGGAGGGGCCCCCCTTCTCCCGGAGGTCTTTACCTTCTGGGACAGCATGGGTTTTACGGTTCTGGAAGGGTACGGCCTGACAGAAACGTCGCCGGTCCTCTGCGTCAACACCATGGAACGGCAGCTGGCCGGTTCGGTCGGGCCTCCCCTGCCCGGGGTTGAGGTGAGGATCGAGGGGCAAGAGGTTCTGGTCCGTGGTGACAACGTCTTTCCCGGCTATTACGAAAACGAGCAGGCCAGCCGTGATGCCTTCACCAGCGACGGCTGGTTTCGGACCGGCGACATCGGGGAGCTCTCCCCGGATGGCTGGCTTACTATCAAAGGCCGGGAAAAAGAGCTGATTGTCACCGGCGCCGGAGTCAACGTCTATCCCGACGAACTGGAAGCTTTGCTCAACAGGATCCCCGGGGTAAAAGAGTCGTGCGTCATCGGTCTTGATACGGGGGGTGGCGAGGAAGTTCACGCCGTCCTGCTTCTCGACGGCAGCGGGGTGAAAGCGGAGGAGATCATCAGTCAGGCCAACAGCAGCCTGGACGCAATGCACCAGATTACCGGCGCCACGGTCTGGAATGAAGCGGAATTCCCCAAAACCACCACCTTGAAGATCAAAAAGTTCCAGGTGCAGGAGCATGTCAAAAAGGGGGCCGGAGAGGGTGATGCCGGCGCCTCGCAGGATGCCCTGATCAACCTGCTTGCCAGGGTAACCGGGACCGGTGTTGCTGACATCCGCGAGGAATCCCTGCTGGTGAACGACCTGGGACTGACCTCCATCGATCGGCTTGAGCTGGTAAACACCCTGGAGCAGGAATACCGCCTCGATATTGATGATTCGCAGATTAATCCGCAGACAAAGGTCGCCGACCTGCGCCTGATCATCGCCAAGCGGGAAAAGCTCAGGCACCACGACCATTTCCGCTTCTGGACCAATTCGGCCTTCGTCAGGGGACTGCGCATGCTCGGCGACACGCTCCTCCTCTCTCCCTTTTTCCGGAGGTTCGTATCGCTGGAGGTCCGCAACGCGGAGCGACTGGACCTGCTGGCCGGCCCGGTGATTTTCGTAGCAAATCACCAGAGCTATTTTGACCAGCCGTCCCTCATGTTTGCGCTGCCGCGAAAGATTCGCTATCGCACCGCAACAGCGGCCTGGGAGGAGTTCTTCTTCGGCGACTACCATGGGCTGGAACGCATCTGGCGGCGGCTCTCATTCGAGTGCGGCACCCTGCTGCTCAATCTCTTTCCGCTGCCGCAGTCGGGCGGTTTCAGCGGCTCGCTCAAATATATGGGCAAGCTTGCCGACAGCAGCTGGAACATCCTCATTTTCCCGGAAGGCGGGCACTCACCGGACGGCAGTCTGCAGGCATTCCAGCCCGGGCTGGGAATCATCGTCAAGGAGTTGAGTCTCCCGGTTGTGCCGATCAAAATCAGCGGTACGCGAGAGGTCCTGGCACCGACAGCAAACTTTCCGAGCAGCGGCAAGGTTACCGTAACCTTCGGGGAGCCGCTCTGTTTCCGGTTCGAGGAACCGGCCGAGATCGTGGCAATGACCCGAGCGGCTGTGGAGAGACTGTAAAACCCCACTCCACAGCTATTTTCCATCTCAGGCTGCTTTCCGGTTATCACAGCAGGACAAGGAAATGAACGCAGCTGGCGCCCGTGGAGTGTGCGTGCCCTGCACAACAATCACATGACCGGTGCTGTTAGGAGTAACGCATGACTGTACTGTTCGACCCTGAGAAACGCAATCTGCTGCGATCGGCGCCCAGGCTGATGCAAATCCTGCGCGTACTTTCCAGACACAAGATCCTTGGTGCCCTGCGCGGCAAGAGACATTGGCCGCCACCAAAAGAGGTCAGGGAAACCTTCGAGGAACTGGGGCTGACTTTTATCAAATTCGGTCAGGTACTCGCAATGCGGCGCGACCTGCTGCCGGACGCTTACATCGATGAGTTGGAGCTGCTGCACGATCAGTTGCCGGCAATGAGCATGAATATGGTGCGTGCAAGGATCGAATTCGAACTGGGCAACTCGTTGAATAATCTGTTCTCGGAGTTCAATGAAACTCCGCTCGCCACCGCCACCATCGCCCAGGTGCACAAGGCGACCCTGCACGACGGCCGCCATGTAGCCGTCAAGGTGCAGCGGCCCGGCCTGGAAAGAATCATCTCAAAAGACATCGCGGCTCTTGAATACCTCATAACGCTGGCAGAAGGGATTGCCCCACGGCTCCGTGCCCTCGACCTTCCCGTTGTGTTGCAGGAATTAGCCGACAGTCTTAACCGGGAAACCGATTTCGGGCGCGAAGCCCGTTCCATAGTGCTGTTCCGCGCAGCGTTGGCAAATATTCCCGACCTCTGGATTCCGGATGTCGTGGAAGAGTGTTCGAGTGGCGTTGTGCTTACCATGGACTATTCGGATGGTGAACGGGTGGATAGCTACGCAATCCTGCACCCGGAAGCAATGCCGAAAGCGATCGACACCCTGGTAAAGCTGATGCTGCAGACGATCTTCGAAGAGGGATTGTTTCACGCCGACCCGCATCCGGGCAATGTTTTCGTTCTGCCCGACGGGAGGCTTTCACTGCTTGATTTCGGCATGACGGGCTAGCTTGACGAACTGATGCGCGAATCGCTGACCCTGCTGCTCGAAGCGGTCGTCAAAGGAGATTCACGGGCCGCCACCGAGGCTTATCTGGAAATGGCGCCAGCCCATGAAAAAGTCAACCGTGCGGCGCTGCTGGTGGACATAAAAGCGGCGCTCTATGAGATACACCGCAGCGATCTGTCGAATGTTTCCATCGGCGACGCGTTCAATTCGCTGCTGCGTGCCGGCAGCCGGAACGGGGTACACAATCCGGCCGAGTTTTTTCTGCTCACGCGCGCCTTCGTCATTCTCGAAGCCCTGATCCGGCAACTCTCCCCGGATCACAACTACATGGAATCGTTCCGTGAAGAGATATCACGACTGACCGGGCAGCACTTCTCGGTCGCGAGGATAAAGGAAAAGACCACCAAGCTGGCAAGAGATGTGGAACGCTTGATTAGTGAGGCGCCAGGCGACACGCGCCGCATTCTGCGGCGTTTCGCCGAGGGCAATCTGGGGAGACTGCAGACTCCGACACTGGAGAACCTTGGCGTTCGCGTCAGCCGCAATCTTGAGCGGCTCACCGGGGCCATCACTGCTGGGGCGCTCATGGTCGCCGGAGCGTTGCTGGTAAGCGCTTTACCGGACTCGGGGTGGCATCACACAGCCGGTCAAATCATGGTTTCCGCCGGGATTATCTGCACGGTCATCATTTTTGTCAAATCATGGCTGCGCAAACGTGGTCAACACTGAAGTTCCCTTCTGCCTGTACCTGCCTGGATAACGCCGCGGTGCAGATTGGAACCGCCACGGATCATGGCAAAGTTCCGGCCGTACGTCTTTATCCAGAGAGGAGACACGCATGACAGTTGAAGCGATCTCTCTCCTGCCGCCGCTACGCCCTGGGGCTCCTGTTGGCGGTGAACCTGCTCAAATGCAATACAGTCGCCATGGCCGAAATGTCCCTATTGCGTGATTAGTCCTATAGCATAGGACTAACAGCCGGAAAATCACCATGAGACACTGAT
This sequence comes from Deltaproteobacteria bacterium, assembly GCA_017861215.1. Classification (GTDB taxonomy): domain Bacteria; phylum Desulfobacterota; class Desulfuromonadia; order Geobacterales; family DSM-12255; genus VEOV01. The sequence goes on from JAGFXN010000056.1 coordinate 5,174, forward strand.
GGTAAATACAGACATGCTCCAATAATACCTATCCGGGTAATCATCTATTCTGTCGATACACTGATGTGTCAGGCAGGGAGTACTTTTCAGGTAATCCCGTAGTCCTTATGGCGCAAGTAAACAAGAATGTACGCGTAACAATTCTTTTACCTTGAACTTCTGAGCGAGCAGCAATTCTAAAAGTCGGCTGCGCGGCAGTACTCATATGTCGTGCGGATGATGTCGTCAACCGGAGTGATAGAATGGTCAAAACGACCCATACAACAAAGCCACCCGCTGAGCTGCTGCTGAAATCGCCAACCGGGATAAACGGACTGGACGAGATAACCGGCGGCGGTCTTCCCCAAGGGCGTCCGACACTGGTCTGCGGCGGAACCGGTTGCGGCAAGACATTGCTTGCCATGGAGTTCCTCGTCCATGGGGCTTTGCTGTTTGATGAGCCGGGTGTTTTTATCTCCTTTGAGGAAAAGTCCGACGAGCTGTCGAAAAACTTCGCTTCCCTCGGCTTCGATCTGAATGACCTCGCGGCCCGCAACAAGCTGCTGGTTGACTATGTCCATATTGAGAAAAGCGAGATCGAAGAGACCGGGGAATATGATCTGGAGGGGCTGTTCATCCGTATCGGCCACGCCATTGACTCCATCGGCGCGAAACGCGTTGTGCTCGACACCATTGAGGCTCTCTTCTCCGGGCTGGCTAATGAAACAATCCTGCGGGCGGAGCTCAGACGCCTGTTCCGCTTTCTGAAAGACAAAGGCGTCACCGCCATCGTCACCGGCGAGCAGGGGGACCGTAATCTCACCCGTTACGGTCTGGAGGAATACGTCGCCGACTGCGTTATCTTCCTCAACCACAATGTGAGCCAGCAGACAGCCACGCGGCGCTTGCGGATCATCAAGTACCGCGGTACTTCCCACGGCACCAACGAGTACCCGTTCCTGATTGATGAACAGGGCTTCTCCGTCATGCCGATCTCCTCTCTGGGCCTTGACCACCCTGCCGGAACCGACCGGGTATCCACAGGCATCACGCGCCTTGACACCATGCTGGGGGGAGAGGGGTACTACCGGGGGAGCAGCATCCTGGTGACCGGCACTGCCGGTACCGGCAAATCGACCATGGCCGCCCATTTTGTCGATGCCGCCTGTCGGCGCGGCGAACGTTGCCTCTATTTTGCCTTCGAGGAATCCAAAAACCAGATTATTCGCAACATGCGCTCCATCGGCATTGATCTGGAACAGTGGGTCAACACGGGTCTGCTCAAATTCCAGAACAGCCGCCCTACCCTGTACGGCCTGGAAATGCACCTGGTTGCCATGCACAAGGCGATAGAAGGGTTCAACCCCGTGATCGTCGTTGTCGATCCGATTTCCAACCTGGTGGCAGCTGCCAACGAAGCTGAAGTCAAATCCATGCTTTCCCGACTGATCGATTACCTGAAAATGAAGCAGATAACCGCCTTCTGCGCCGATCTGACCATGGCCGGCAGCAGCCGGGAAAGGACCGACGTCGGCGTCTCGTCACTGATGGATACCTGGCTGCTGCTGCAGATCCTGGAAGCGAGCGGTGAAAGGAACCGCGGTCTCTACATTCTCAAGTCACGCGGCATGGAACATTCCAACCAGATCCGGGAATTCATCATGAGTGCCCATGGTGTCGAACTCCAGGATGTGTATATCGGCCCTGGCGGAGTGCTGACCGGTTCGGCCCGACAGGCCCAGGAAAGGCGGGAAAGTGCGGAAACTCTCGAGCACAGACAGGACATCGAGCGGAAGCAGCGTGAGATAGAGCGCAAGAAAACAGTCATTGAAGCCCAAATCACCGCCCTGCACGCCCAGTTCGAGGCTGAAAAGGATGACCTGGAACTGGTGATAGCCAAGGAAAATCAGCGGGATAAAACCATCGTCCAGGGAAATCTGGCAATTGCCAGGAGTCGACAAGCGGACGATGTCTCTCACCAACAGGAGAGTGCCGGCAAAACCGGTAAAGGAAAACGCTCATGAGTAGTGCCGTGATGAACAGTCCGGAAAAAGTACCGCAGCCGGATACGGGCATTGAAAAATGGATGCTGCGGCTCTACGTAGCCGGACAGACGCCGAAATCCATCGCTGCCTTCGCCAACTTGAAAAAGATCTGTGAAGAGCATCTGGAGGGGAAATATCAGATCGAAGTCATTGACCTCCTGGTAAACCCCACCTTGGCCAAGGACGACCAGATCCTGGCCCTGCCAACCCTGGTACGCAAACTCCCGGAACCTGTGAAGAAGATCATCGGCGACCTCTCCAACACCGAACGGGTGCTGGTGGGGCTGGATGTACGACCTGTGAGCTAACCCTGCTCTGTATCGGCGGAGACTATGAAAAAGAGCAAAGACGTTCCGGCAAAGGCCCTTCAGGATTCAACTGCAGCCTTCGAGCTGGCCTTGAGGACAACGGACAAAGGGGACTATCTTCTCCGTCTCTATGTGTCCGGCATTACCCCCAATTCCGTGAGAGCTATTGAAAATGTGAAAAAAATCTGCACAGAACACCTGCATGGGCATTATGAGCTGGATATTATCGACATCTACCAACAGCCAATCTTTGCCAAAGAGGGACAAATCGTCGCCGCTCCGACATTAGTGAAGGAACTGCCACCGCCGTTGCGTAAATTCATCGGCGACATGTCGCATACCGAGCGCATCCTTGTGGGGCTCGATCTGCGCAAGAAGATCTAGAATCTGACTGATACAAGGTATCCGCATGTCAATCACCAGAATATCCCGGGCAGAACTATTGGCCGAAAACGAAGCCCTCCGCTTCCGACTCGAAGAGGCTGAAGATACTCTGCATGCCATCAAGAGTGGTGGAGTGGATGCACTGGTGGTATCCAGTCCGGATGGTGAGCAGGTGTTTACCCTGCAAGGGGCCGATCATTCCTACCGGCTCCTGGTTGAGTCAATGAACGAAGGCGCCGCCACCCTTACCGCGGACGGCACTATCGTCTATTGCAATAACCGTCTGGCAACCATGCTGCACGTACCCATAGAAAAGCTTATCGGCTCGGCACTGGCCTCTCATGTGGACCCTGCGGACTATCACCTTCTGGCCGGACTACTGGGCGGGATGAAGCAGAACAACGAGAACGAGGAAATTTCTCTGATCAGCGGGGCGGAAACCCGGCTACCGGTGCTGATATCCAGCGCTGTCGTCGATTTAGCAGACGACCACGCAGTGAGTGTGGTACTTACTGACATCAGTGTACGCAAGTCGCGGGAAACCAGCGTCCAGGAACGATCTGCAGAGTTGTCACTGATTAATACGCA
>JAGFXN010000057.1 GCA_017861215.1 Deltaproteobacteria bacterium
GACATGGATGCCGGTGCGGACGCCATAGGCGGCGCCGAACTTGGCCATCCAGACGAACATGTAGATGCAGAGCTCCTGGGCCCAGCCCATGTTGAGGGCCAGCAGCCAGTCCTGCAGGCCGGGGATCGGTACCCCGGCTGCATAGCGGTGCAGGACGGCAGCGAAAATAACCAGCGTTGCCGCACCGATGAGGAAGGTGATGATAATCTCCTCAAGGCGGTCAAGATATTTCATCATAAGACATCTCCGGGGCCCACAAACGGGATACGTTCGTTTACAAATCAATTTACTGCATGAAGCTGCGGCACTCGATTTGAACTCTTTACAATGGTCGTTAAAAAGGCCGCTGCATCGGCCGCAGCGGCCTTGAAAAAACTATCGGTGTCAGGCTATTCGGGTTTGTACCCGGTAGCGGAATAGACTTCCTTGACAATGTCGGCGCCGATGCGGCCCATATTGTCCTTGTGCGCCTTGTCCATGGCTTTCTTCCAGGCTGCCCGCTCCTGCGGGGTGAGGGGGATGATCTGGGACTTGCCGGATTTCTTGACGGCAGCCATGGCTTCGTCGTTATCCTTCTTGGCGACATCGTTGGCGAACTTGGTGGCGTCCTTCATGGAGCTTTCCAGGGCGGCGCGGATGTCCTTTGGCAGACCTTCCCAGAACTTCTTGTTGACCAGTACGGCGTAACCCAGATAGCCGTGCTTGGAATCGGTGACATACTTCTGCACTTCATGCATTTTCTGGGTGTAGAGGTTTGACGGCGGGTTCTCGGTGCCGTCGACAACGCCGGTCTGCAGCGCCTGGTATACCTCGGAGAAGGCCATTACCTGGGGGATGGCACCGACGGAACGCATCTGGGCATCGAGTACCTTGGAAGACTGGATGCGCATCTTCTGCCCCTTGAAGTCTTCCACATTCTTGAGCTGCTTGTTGGCGCTCATGACCTTGAAGCCGTTATCCCAATAGGCCAGACCGATAAGACCCTTGGTCTCCAGTTTCTTGAGCAGCTTCGCCCCTACCGGTCCCTGGGTGACCTTATGCAGTTCGGCGTAATCATCAAAGATGAACGGCAGATCGAAGACCTCAAACTCTTTCAGGCCGAGAGGCCCGAATTTCGCCAGCGAGGGGGCCAGCATCTGTACGGAACCCATCTGCAGCGCTTCCATCTCTTCCTTGTCCTTGTACAGCTGGCTGTTCGGGTAGACTTCCACCTTGACGGCCCCTTTGGTGCGCTCTTCGGCCAGTTTTTTGAAGTAATCGGCGGCCTGACCTTTGGGGGTGTTGACGGCGACGACGTGGCTGAACTTGATGACAATGGGGGCGGCCAGGGCGTTGCTGGCGAAAACCAGCATGGTTGCTGCGGTTAACAGGGTTTTAAGTTTCATGTTTTTCTCCTTTGTCATGGGGTATGACGGGTTGTGAATAGTGTTAATACTAGCACATTGGTAAAAATGTTAAAGTTTTTAATGTCAATTTCAGACTATTGTTATAGAGCAAGCATGATGCCAAAAAGAGCTGTTATGTAATTGTCTGAAAATAAACAGAAAACGTTTTTTGGCGGGTGCCGGGGCAGCGGAAGTGGCGAATTTCAGCCACTAACGGATGGCCATTTTCAGCCATTTTGAGCAGTCCGCAGCCGTGGCCGTGACTCCATCTTTGTCAGAATCTCTGCCGCGGCAGCAGCCAGCAGCAGCAGTGCGGTGATAACGAGAACAATTCCGGGCCAGCCCCATTTCATCCAGAAAATGCCGCCGGCTGTACCGGAGATACTGGAACCGAGATAGTAGAAGAAGAGGTAAAGCGACGATGCCTGGGCCCTGGCGCTGCTGGCGCGTCTGCCGACCCAGCCGGCGGCAATGGTATGAACAGCGAAAAAACCGCAGGTAAAGAGCGCCACGCCGGCAACGATCAGCTGCACCGGTTCTGCCAGGGTGACGACCGTGCCGAGGAGCATGACGCCGCTAGAGACGCGCATCATGAACCTGCGGCCGAAGCGCTGCAGCAGTCTTCCCATCAGCGACGAGCTGAGCGAGCCGAAGAAATAGACGAGAAATATCAGGCTTATGGTGGATTGGCTCAGGCGGTAGGGCGCTCCGAGCAGCCGGAAGGTTATGTAGTTGTAGAGAGTGATGAAGCTGCCCATGGCAAAAAAGGCAATGGCGAACAGGAGGAGCATGCCGGGGTCTTTGAGGTGCAGTTGCAGGGATGTCACCAGGTAGCCGAACTTGAACGGGCGCCGCCGGAAGTTTGCCGGCGCCGGGAGGCTGCCGATAAAGAGCAGCGCCAGCAGCAGACTCAGGCAGCCGATGACGGCAATTGCCGACCGCCAGGGGATGTAGTCGGAGAGAATGGCGGAGATGATCCGGCCGCACATGCCGCCGACGGCATTGCCGCTGATATACAGGCCGACAGCAGAGTTGATGGCGCTGCTGTCCATCTCTTCGCCAAGGTACGCCATGGCTACGGAGGGGACGCCGGCGAGAATCATTCCCTGGGCGAAGCGCACGGCAAGCAGCGACTGGAAGGTATGGGTGCAGGCGGTCAGCAGCGCCAGCAGCGCGGAGAGCAACAGGGCAACGGACATCAGCGGCTTGCGGCCGACGCTCTCGGATACGGTGCCGGCCAGCAGCATGGCGACGGCCAGGGTGGCGGTGCTGAGCGAAAGCGGCAGGCTGCCCGCCGCCGGTGAAATGCCGAACTCGCGGGAAAAGAGCGGCAGCAGCGGCTGGATGTCATAGAGGGTGATAAAGGTGACGAAGCCGGCGCAGAACAGGGCAAGATTTGCCCGGTGGTAACGCGGCGAGCCGATGGTTATGGCAGTTGTTTCATGGGAGGCGGCTGTGCTGTTGGCTGGCTTCATGGGCAGGGGAAACGTATCATTGCTGTCTGTTTTGGGCAAGCTGTATTCAGGCTCTTGAGCTTCAAACAATTGAACCGCAAGGAACGCCAGGTACGCCAGGAAAAACAAAGCGTATGCTGATTTTGAATCAAAACCTTACCTGATTAGTATCAATATTCAGCTATGGCAAGTCAGACTGGGTCAAAACCATGAACCGCCCTCTTTTGGTGAGCGACCGAAGGGAGCGGGCGGTTCATGGGCTTGTATCAGGAATCAGGATGTCATGGCTGAAGACAACCTGAATTTGAGACAACTCTGTTTTTGCGCGTATAATAGACTACATGGATAATCTTTTCCGGGAGGCATCATGTCAGCAGCGATAAAAGTGGGTGTCAGCGCCTGTCTTCTGGGCGAACCGGTCCGCTATGACGGCGGCCACAAGCATGACCCTTACCTTACCGGCACGCTGGGGAAATTTTTCAGCTTCGTGCCGGTCTGTCCCGAGGTGGAGTGCGGCATGACAACTCCCCGTGAGGCGATGCGGCTGGAGGGTGATCCAGCGGCGCCGCGCCTGATGACCCGCCTGAGCCGTATTGACAAGACCGGCCAGATGCTGGCGTACTGCAGCCGCCGGCTGCGGGAGCTGGAGCAGGCCGATCTGTGCGGTTTCATCTTTAAAAAGGATTCTCCCAGTTCCGGCCTGTTCCGGGTGAAAGTGTACGGCGCCGGCGGCATGGCGACGAAGAGCGGCAGCGGCATCTTTGCTGCCGCCGTTGCCGGGCATTTTCCGCTGCTGCCGCTGGAAGAGGAGGGGCGGCTCAACGACCCCGACATCCGGGAAAACTTCATCGAGAGAGTTTTCAGCTATCGCCGCTGGAAGGATTTTCTGGAAAATGGTTTTTCCCTGGGCCGGCTGGTCGAATTCCATACGGCGCATAAACTCCTCATGATGGCTCACAGTCCGGAGATCTACCGCTCTCTGGGAGCTCTGGTGGCGAACGGCAGGGAGCTCGATCCCAAGACGCTGGCTGCCCGTTACGAAGAGCTTTTCATGAAGGGGCTGGCGCTGCATGCCACTGTCAAAAAACAGACAAACGTTTTGCAGCATATCATGGGCTATTTCAAGAAGTCGTTGTCACCTGCAGAAAAGGAGGAACTGCTGGCCCTGATCACACAGTATCACGACCGGCTCGTGCCGCTGGTTGTGCCGGTGACCCTGTTACGGCACTACGTCAGGAAATATGACCAAAAGTACCTGCAGCAGCAGGCCTACCTGGCGCCGCATCCGGCGGAGCTGATGTTGCGCAATCACTGCTGATGGTGGAGCGCCGCTATCCGGATCGCTTTGAGACAAACAATATTCTATATTCATATTGCGAATTTCTTGACAGTATATGGCAAGTTGTATTATCTTCTTCGTTCACCTAATTTCCCCTAACATAGCTGAAAGACATCGGTTTTAGTTTCATGGACAGCAGTTTTCATGATACGGAACTTTTGCGGCGGAGATATTCATATGCGCAGTGACATGATCAAAAAAGGACTGGAGAGAACGCCGCACCGGGCGCTGCTGAAGGGGACCGGCGTTCCTCAGAGTCAGATGGACAAGCCGTTTATCGGCGTGGCTACCAGTTTTACCGATCTGATTCCCGGCCATGTCGGGATGCGCGATCTGGAGCGGTTCATTGAAAAAGGCGTTCACTCCGGCGGCGGCTATGCGTTCTTTTTCGGCATACCGGGCGTCTGCGACGGCATGGCGATGGGGCACAAGGGGATGCATTATTCCCTGCCGACCCGCGAACTGATTGCCGACATGGTCGAGTCGGTGGCCGAGGCGCACCGCCTTGACGGTCTGGTGCTCCTCACCAACTGCGACAAGATCACCCCCGGCATGCTGATGGCAGCCGCGCGGCTGAACATCCCCTGCATCGTGGTGACTGCCGGTCCGATGATGAGCGGTCGCGGCCAGTCTGGGCGCAAGTTCTCTTTCGTCTCCGACACCTTCGAGGCCATGGCCCGCTACAAGGCCGGGGTGATCAGCGACAAGGAACTGCAGGTCTGTGAAGACAACGCCTGTCCCGGCATGGGCTCCTGCCAGGGGCTGTTTACTGCCAATACCATGGCGATCCTGACCGAAACCATGGGGATGAGCCTGCCCCGCTGCGGCACCGCCCTGGCGGTATCGGCACTCAAGCGGCGCATTGCCTTTGCTTCCGGCGAAAAGATCGTCGAACTGGTGCACAACGACATCAAACCGCGGGACATCATGACCCGCGCCGCCTTCGAGAACGCCATTCGTGTCGATCTGGCCCTGGGCGGTTCATCCAACACGGTGCTGCACCTGCTGGCCATTGCCCGCGAGGCCGGAGTGGAGCTGCCGCTGGAACTGTTCGACAGCCTCGGCAAAGACACCCCGCAACTGGCCTCCATGAACCCGGCCGGTGAGCATTTCATGGAAGATCTGGATATCGCCGGCGGCGTCAGCGGTGTGCTGAAGCAGCTGGGCGGCAAGATCAAGGATACGCAGACTCTCTTCGGCCTGACGACCCACCAGTTGGCCGAAAGTATCCAGAATGTGGACGACGGGGTCATTCATTCACTGGATAACCCGATCAAGAAAGAGGGCGGCATCGCCATCCTGTCCGGCAACATCGCCCCGCTGGGCGCGGTAGTCAAGCAGTCGGGAGTGTCGGCCCCCATGATGCAGTTCGCAGGCACCGCCCGCTGCTTCGATGCCGAGGAACTGGCCATGGCCGCCATCATGGAGGGCAGGATCAAGTCCGGCGACGTGGTGGTCATCCGCTATGAAGGCCCCAAGGGCGGCCCCGGAATGCGTGAGATGCTGGCGCCGACTGCGGCCATCATGGGCATGGGCCTGGGCGATTCGGTGGCGCTGATCACCGACGGCCGCTTTTCCGGCGGCACCCGCGGCCCCTGCATCGGCCATATTTCCCCCGAGGCGGCCGAAGGTGGACCGATTGCCCTGGTTGAAGACGGCGATACGATCATTCTCGACATCCCGGCCCGCAGGCTGGAGCTGAAGGTGGATGACGCTACCCTGGCCGCTCGCCGGGCGAAATGGCAGGCACCGCAGCCGAAAATCAAGACCGGCTGGCTGGCGCGTTATGCCAAGGTGGTGACCTCGGCTCATACCGGAGCGGTAACCACAGCCGAGTAATAAAATTTCTCCCAGTGCCTAGCGCCCAGAGCCTAGTGCCTGTTTCCGGAGGTTTATATGAAAATGAACGGTGCACGCATCATGCTGGAATGTCTCAAGAAAGAGGGCGTTGATACGATCTTCGGCTATCCCGGCGGTACGGTCATTAATATCTACGACGAACTCTTCAGCTTCAAGGAAATCCGGCATATTCTGCCGCGCCATGAGCAGGCTGGTACTCACGCCGCCGACGGCTATGCCCGGGCAACCGGCAGGGTCGGGGTATGCCTCGCCACTTCCGGGCCGGGTGCCACCAATACGGTGACCGGTATCGCCACCGCTTACATGGACTCGATCCCGATGGTGATCATCACCGGACAGGTGCCTACCCCGCTGATCGGCAACGATGCCTTCCAGGAAGTTGATATCATCGGCATTACCCGTCCCTGCACCAAGCACAGTTTTCTGGTCAAGGACGTGAAAGATCTGGCCATGATCATGAAGAAGGCCTTTTACATCGCCCGCACCGGTCGGCCCGGCCCGGTACTGGTGGACTTCCCCAAGGATGTGCAGATCGCCCAGACCGAGTTTGTCTACCCGGAAACCGTGGAGATCCGCAGCTACAAGCCCAAGCTGGAGGGGCATCCCCGCCAGGTGGAAAAGGCCATGGCCATGATCCTGGAAGCACAGCGGCCGGTCGTCTATGTCGGTGGCGGGGCGGTGCTGGGCAATGCCGCCGAAGAGTTGACCACCCTCTGCCGCAAGCTGACGATTCCGGTGACGACGACCCTGATGGGGCTGGGCTCCTTTCCCGAGAATGATCCCAATTCACTGGGGATGCTGGGGATGCACGGCGCCTATTGCGCCAATATGGCCATGACCAACGCGGATCTGATCGTCGCCATCGGGGCGCGTTTTGATGACCGGGTCACCGGCAAGCTTGCTACTTTTGCACCACACGCCAAAATTATTCATATTGATGTGGATCCGACGTCGATCAAAAAGAATGTGCGCGTTGACCTGCCGATCGTTGGTGATGTCAAGGATGTGCTGACCAGGATGATCAAGCAGGCTGACAAGCTCAAGGACAAGGTTACAGAATTCAAAACAGCAATTGCCCCCTGGCAAACCGACATTGCCGGCTGGAAGGATAAGCACCCGATCGGCTACAAGAACAGCACCACGGTCATCAAGCCGCAGTTTGTCATCCAGAAGCTGCGGGAACTGTCCGACGACGACGCCATCATTTCCACCGATGTCGGCCAGCACCAGATGTGGACGGCCCAGTTCTTCCAGTTCAACAGGCCGCGCACCCTGCTGACGTCCGGCGGACTCGGCACCATGGGCTACGGCCTGCCGTCTGCCATGGGGGCCCAGGCAGCCTTTCCCGGGCGGCAGGTGATCACCATCTGCGGCGATGGCGGCGTGCAGATGAATATCCAGGAACTGGCTACCCTGGTGCAGAACAAGCTGCCGGTGAAGATCGTCATCCTCAACAACAATTTCCTCGGCATGGTACGCCAATGGCAGGAGCTGTTCTTTGACAAGCGCTACTCCAGTACCTGCATGGAGCTGCCGATCGACTTTGTCAAGCTGGCGGATGCCTATGGCGCCAAAGGCTTCAGCACCTCCAAGCCGGGTGATGTGGAAAAGATCATCAAGCAGGCTTTCAAGGAAAAGGGGCCGGTGATCATGGAGTTCAAGATTGCCCGCGAGGAGAAGGTACTGCCGATGGTACCCGCCGGAGCAGCGCTGAACGAAATGGTGTTGAATGCGTAGCAGGCGCTTGGCACTGGGCACTGGGCTCTAGGTAAAGACTTTTATGCCTTAACCCAAAGCCTAGTGCCCAGAGCCTGGAGCCAGTTTTTTGGGAGGTTATCCATGCAGCATACAATTTCGGTACTGGTAGAAAATGAATTCGGTGTGTTATCACGGGTGGCATCGCTTTTTTCAGGGCGCGGTTTCAATATCGATTCCTTAACGGTGGCGCCAACGAATGAGGAGAAAATGTCGCGTATGACCATTGTCACCCGCGGCGATGACCAGATCCTGGAACAGATCACCAAGCAGCTCAACAAGCTGATCGACATTATCAAGGTCATCGATTTTACCGACGGCAGCGGCGTTGAACGCGAACTGGCGCTGATCAAGGTTACGGCCGAAGATGAGAGCCGCGCCGAGGTGCTGCGCATCGTCGATATTTTCCGGGCCAAGATCATCGATGTTACCCCCAAGTCCTACACCATCGAGGCTACCGGCAACCCGGTCAAGATCGACGCCATTCTGGATCTGCTCCGCCCGTTAGGGCTCAAGGAACTGGTGCGCACCGGGGCGGTTGCTATCGGCCGCGGGGCCAAAGGCTGGAAAGGGTAGTGGCTGTAAATTGTGAAGTATGAAGTATGAATAGAGGAAGAATCGAAACCAAACCAGGAGGAATACAATGAAGATTTTCGGTGAGTTGAAGGGGAGTGACAATGCGAAAAAGGCGAAGGCTGCCGGTTTCGATGTTTTTGATGCAGGTCCCGCTGCTGCCAAGGCCGACATCGTCGTCCTCCTTCTCCCGGATGAACTGCAGGGCAACATCTACCGGGCAGAGATCGCTGCGAACCTGAAGAAGGGCCAATACCTGATGTTTGCCCATGGTTTCAATATCCATTACGGCCAGATCGTTCCCCCGGCCGACGTGAACGTCTTCATGACCGCTCCCAAAGGACCGGGGCACCTGGTGCGCCACGAATTCGTCAAGGGTGGCGGCGTGCCTGCCCTGATCGC
>JAGFXN010000249.1 GCA_017861215.1 Deltaproteobacteria bacterium
GCCATCTGGTTGAAGCTGTCAATGAGCTGCTGCATCTCGCCGGTGGCACTGGTTGTCAGCCGCGCGCCAAGATCTCCTCTGGCCAGTTGGCGTGCTGCCCCGGCCAGCTGCGAGATCGGGTTGAAAATGATCCGCCGGGAGACAACGAAGAGGATCATGGCGAGAATGAGGGCGACGCCGATATTGATGACGATGATGAAGGCAACCGTGCTGACAATGCTGCTGATGATATTATGCCGGGAGAGGCAGACGACAACCCGGCCTATGGTCTGGCTGCCGGTGATTACCGGCGCGCTGACCTCGACGCTGGCTTCTGTGCTCTTGATGAACTGCAGAATCCGGTCGATTTCATGGAGGCCGCGAAGCTTTTCTTTCAGCAGGGCGATCCGTGGTGATTGGTAATTGATGCTGGCAAATTGCGACGTTATTATGGCACCGGACCTGTCAATGATGACCGTATAGAGAATTTCATCATCGTAGCGGGCTTCATTGACAATCGAATCAAGCTGGATGGTGTCATTCATGATCAACGGATCCTGACACAGCTTTGCCACATACTGGGCAAGTCCTTTGCCTTTCTGTTGCAGCTGCGCCTGCTGTTCAGCCCATTCGTTGACCGCAATGGTAGCACTCAGGGCAAACGTCCCTGCCACCAGTACCAGGGCAATGGTTAACAAGAACCGGTATCTGATACTGTCTCTGGAGAACTTCAAGGTCATGAAATAAATAAGTTCCTTTGCCGATTATTTGCCGATCTGGCCCTGCTCATATACTCTGGATGCCTTTTGCAGAAGCGATTGCGGCAGCTGCAGCTGCGCCGAGCGGGCCGTCTTTTTGTTGATGATCACGCCCGGTTTCGGCAGGGCTTCAATCGGGATCGACGTTGGTTTTGCCCCTTTCAGAACCGCCACCGCCTTCCTGCCGGCCATGATTCCCAGTAGATACGGATCCGCGCATACCCCGATCATGACCCCCTCTTTCACCAGGTCTTCGAGGTGGGTAATGGTGATTACCTTTGCCCTGGAGGCAAGTTCGACGATCGGCGGCACGGTTGAGCCGATGACGCTGCTGCCGGACAGGTAGACGGAGTCCACAGAATGCAGCACTTCGGGGAGCATCAGCGCCACATCTTCCTTTTTCTGGATAATCACCGGCAGCACCTTGAAATTATACTGCATCTGCAGCTTCTGCAGGTCCTTCAGCTGGGACTCGGAATTTTTTTCCCCGGGCGTGTACAGAACCGCGAGCCTTTTCAGCGGCCGGATCTCCTGCAATGTGGCGACAAGTTCCGACATCGGCACCATGGGGCTGACCCCGGTCAGATTGGTGCCGGAATTTTTCCAGTCCTTGGCCACCCGCGCCTCGATCGGGTCATACACCATGCTGAAGACGATGGGAACAGTCCTGATCTCCCTGGCCGCGGCGATGGTGGCATTCGTCCCCAGGGTGATCATCAGGGCAAGAGATTTGTCGGCAGCGTAGCTTCGCACCAGATCGGCAGCTTTTGCCTTGCTGCCGGCAGCGTTGCCGATCAGGAACCTGACCTTCGGCTCCTTGTAGCCGGCCTTTGCCAGTTGCTCCCTGATCCCGCGCAGCGACTCGTGATAACGGGCCTCCTCACTGAAGAGCAGCACGCCGATTCTCTGTTCCGTCCATGCCGCCGCCGGCGCCAGCATCACCATGAAGGCCAGCAGCGCAGCAGGTAAAGTTGTTATATTGCGGATCATTGTCCTCTCTCCTCGGCGCTGCTACAGAGAAATATCGGGTCAGGAGTCTGTCAGACTTAGAAAATCAAAGCGAAAATTCGGCTGGGCGAGGACAGATTTTGTCGATTTTGCCGGTCAATAGTTGCTCTATTGACCAGGAAAGCGGCGAAATATGGACCGATCAGACGGATTTGCAGCAGATTTATTGTAAGAACTTGTCCGTAAATAAGCATTACAGGCTCGCATCCCGTCTTCACGGCATCTTTACCCGTGTCTCAATCACAAAATCCTCGACGTAACCGTGTTACGCCTGCGGTTTTGCTCAATCGCCCCGGTCAAATCTGCCATAAATCCGGGCGCGATCTCTCATAACGTTATTTACGGACAAGCTCTAAGTCCGACAGCCTCCTAGCCTGCGCCAGTGATAAAAAACCGGGCTGCCGTAACTATAGGATAGTTCGGCAACCCGGCTGACTCAGTGAGACCCTGTGGGCTTTCCGCCCCACCCTCGCGGATGGTTTAGCAGTATCGTTTATCGTCTGCGGCTGCTTTATGAAGAGAAGCTTATGTTGGAGAACTATAGACGATGACAACCGCCCTGTCAATGCCGCCAGCGGTGCGGGGCAGCGGTCGCACCATGGTTCGGGCTTTTGCGGCTGAGACAGGGACAGTCTGCGCCAATCCCGAGGCCGGCAAGTCCGGGCCGAATCAGGTTGACATTTACCTGGCGGCGGGGGAAAATCCGAAACCGTTGCCAGCAGTATCGCAGGCGTGCAGCACGTCAAGCGGTACACTGGCGCTGAAATTAAGGGAGGATGACATGGCAAAAATCATGGTATGCCTGATTGCTCTATTGCTGCCGGTAACGGCATCTGCTGCCGCAAAAGAACTGACTTGTACCGGGACAACCTATTACTACGTCAAGGGTATCAATCAGCAACCAAAGCTGATCCAGGATGATACCCTGCTTCTCAAGCTGGATACCGGCAACAGGACAATGATCCTCCGTTTATATGATGCCGTTGCCTCATTGAACTATCATGCTTCAGATACGGAATTAATCTCGGAAATGCATCTCTACAACCCGAGGATTCTCAATAATAAGATACTCTACGAAGTCGTGCATTTGAATCCGGAAAGCGGCGACATGATCAAGTATCTGGTGTCCGACGAACCGAGAATCTATCCGGCGTTTGCCGGTAGATGCAAAACGAAGAACATACTTTTCTAGACATAATGGTTGTCAGTTGAAATAGATGACCTGCCATCCTTGAAAGCGTGGGTTATGCTGTAGAGAAGGAAATCACTACGGCACAGAGCCATAAT